>NZ_JAIQDF010000040.1:0-7897 GCF_020037055.1 Myxococcus sp. AS-1-15
TACGCGGAGCTGTGCCAGCAGGTGCATGGCTACGCCCTGGACGACGGGCAGTTGGCGTGGCGCCGCTCGAAGGTGTCGGCCTTCGAGAAGGGTGTGGCGGACTTCCGGCGCGAGTACCCGGCGACGGTGGAGGAGGCCTTCAAGGCGGCAGCGGTGGGCGCGCTGTGGACGCAGGAGTTGCTGGACGAGCGCCGCGTCTCGGAGCTGCCGAAGGACGCCGAGGGCAAGCCGCTGCCCATGGTGCGCGTGGCGGTGGCGATAGACCCCGCAGGTGGCGACGGCCCCTCCAACGACGAGGTGGGCCTTGTCTGCGCAGGCCGGGCCAGCGATGGGCACGCCTACGTCTGGCGCGACGACTCCAAGAAGATGTCCGCGGAGGCCTGGGCCACCAAGGCGCTGGCCGTCTACGAGAAGGAGTGCGCCGACGTGGTGGTAGGCGAGAAGAACTTCGGCGGCGACATGGTGGAGACCACCATTCGCAGCAAGGCGAAGGAGATGCGCCGGCCCGTGAATGTGAAGGTGGTGACGGCCTCGCGCGGCAAGGCGAAGCGCGCGGAGCCGGTGGCCGCCCTGTACGAGCGCGGGAAGGTGCACCACGTGGGCCGGCTGCCCGCGCTCGAGGACGAGATGACGACGTGGGTGCCCGGGGAGTCCACCTGGAGCCCCAACCGAATGGACGCCGCGGTGTGGGCGCTGACGGAACTGATGCTCGACACGTCAACGCACTCCATGCGCGTCGGGAGCTACCGATGAGCGCCACGTGCGCCACTGCGCCGGCACCAGGTGCCGTCCTGTACGTGTCCGGCCCGTACCGCGTCTGGGTGCGGCGCGCTGTGCTGGCGAAGGCCCAGCGCCTGGCCCGCGTGCGTGCCCCGCTGGAGACGGGCGGACTGCTGCTGGGGCAGGTGGTGGACGGCGAGGCCCACGTGCTGGCGCTGACGGGCCCGGGACGGCGCGCGCTCCGCAGCCGCCTGGGCTTCGAGGCGGACCGGGCACGGGACAACCGGCTGGTGGCGCGCGTCCACCCCAGGCTGCACTACCTGGGCGACTGGCACACCCACCCGGGTGGTCCCGCGGTGCTGTCCGCGACGGACGTGGCCTCCATTCGGGGAGCACTGACGACGGCGCGGCCCGAAGTGCTGCACCTTCTGCTGGCGGGCCCGGCTGACATGGCGTCCCCCGTGGCCTCCGTCTTCACCGTGGTGGGCGGCGAGTCCTCTTTCCGCCGCATGACTCCCGAGGTGGCACCGTGACGTGTATTGCTGGGGTGGTGGCGCGGGGGCGCGTGTACCTGGGCGGGGACAGCGCGGGCGTTGCCGGGTACGAGCTCACCGTCCGCGCCGACGCGAAGGTGTTCTCCACCGGCCCCTTCCTCGTCGGCTTCACCTCCTCCTTCCGCATGGGGCAGGTGCTGCGGCACGCCTTCAGCCCGCCGCCCCTGCCGAAGCGGCCCGGGGCGCTGGGCCGGTACATGGTGGTGGACTTCGTGGACGCGGTGCGCGCTGCGCTGAAGGACAAGGGCTGGGCGGCGAAGCAGAGCGAGCAGGAACTGGGCGGCACCTTCCTCGTCGGAGTGGCAGGGCACCTCTTCCGCGTCGCGTCCGACTACCAGGTGGCGGAGTCCCGAGACGGCTTCGACGCCGTGGGGTGTGGCAGCGAGGCCGCGCGCGGGGCCCTCTTCGCGGCCCGACACCTCAAGCCCGAGGCCCGGGTGCGGATGGCGTTGCGCGCGGCGGAGCGCTTCAGCGCGGGCGTCCGCGGGCCCTTCCGGGTGGTGTCCGGGTGATGAGGGCCACGCCCCCGGTTGCCGCCCGCCGCCGGCCTGGCACCTCCTGGCGCCTGCGCGGGCGAGGCCTGCCGCGCGTGGCCCGGCGCGACTCCGCCTGGCTGGTGCTGCGCTTCTTCCCACACCTCGCGGACCCGACGTCCCGGCGCCTCGCCCGCCTGGCGCTCCGCAACTGGCAGTACGTCCACCTTCGCCGTCCCGGCCATGCAGAGAGGGCCCTCCCATGACGTCCGACGTGAGCAACGAGAGCAGCGCGTACAAGGCCATGAAGCCGCACTGGGCGCTGGTGAGGGCCCTGCTGGGTGGCACGGAGGCCATGCGTGCCGCGGGGACGCTGTACCTGCCGCAGCACGCGCGCGAGTCCGAGGAGGCGTACCGGGAGCGCCTCCAGCGCAGCTTCCTCTTCAACTACTTCGAGTCTGCCCTGGGCACTCTGTCGGAGATGCCCTTCACCAAGCCGGTGACGCTGGCCGACTCCGCCTCTGAGGAGCTTCACGCCCTGGTGGACGACGTGGACAAGCAGGGCAACGACGTGACGACGTGGGCGCGCAACGCCTTCGCGGACGGGCTGGCCAACGGGCTGGTGCACGTCCTCGTCGAGTACCCCACGGTGGACAGGACGCAGGTGCAGACGCGCGCGGACGAGGAGGAGGCCGGCGTGCGCCCGTACTTCGTCCACGTGCCCGCGGACTCCCTCCTTGCGGCCTACGCCACGGTGGAAGGCGGCGCCCAGGTGCTGACGCACATTCGCATCCGCGACACGGTGACGCGGGTGTCTGGCTTCGAGGAAGTCTCGGTGGAGCGCGTCCGCGTGCTCGAGCGGGATGCGTGGGCGGTGTACGAGAAGGACGGGAATGGCGCATGGGCCCCGGTGGACGGCGGGGTGAACACGCTGGGCGTCATCCCACTCGTCACCTGGTACGCGGGCAAGCCCAAGGGCTTCATGCTCATCCGCCCGCCGCTGCTCTCCCTGGCGGAGAAGAACCTGGAGCACTGGCAGTCCTCCAGCGACCAGCGGAACATCCTCACCATCACCCGCTTCCCGATTCTGGCGGCCTCGGGCGTGACGGACGAGTCGCCGCGGGGCGGGGGCGCCGAGCTCGAAGGGCTGGACTCGGAGGACAGGGAGTTCCTCGGGAAGGCCGGTGGGCGCGGCGGCATCGCCATCGGCCCACACTCGCTGCTCACCACCAGCAACCCCCAAGGGAAGTTCTACTACGTGGAGCACGCCGGCGCGGCCATCGAGGCGGGCGCGAAGGACCTCGAGCGGCTGGAGGACCAGATGGCGGCCCTCAGCGTGGAACTGCTCGTCCGCCGGAAGAGCAACACCACGGCCACCGAGAAGTCCATCAACGCTGGGCAGAGCTACTCGAAGCTCGGGGCCATGGCGCGCACCTTCGGCGACGCGCTGGAGCTGGCCTTCCACTTCGCGGCCCGATGGATGGGCGTGGAGGTGCCGGACGACAAGCTGAAGGTGTCCGTGCACACGGACTTCGGCGTGGAGGAGGGGGACGCGCAGGGGCTGGAGGTGCTCTTCAAGACGCGCGCGGCGGGCGACATCTCCCGCCGGGCCTTCCTGAAGGAGCTGCAGCGCCGGGGCACCCTCTCCGCGGACTTCGACGAGGAGCTGGACGCGGACTTCCTCGCGGAGGAGGGGCCCAGGCTGGGCACCGTGGGACGCCAGCCGCTGGACGTGCCACAGCCGCCGCGGCCCGGCCAGGGCGCCCAGGAGGCCGGCTCGGAGCCGCCGGTGGATGGCGAGTCTGCCGCCCATGTCGGAGGCGATACGTGAATGTATGTCCCCGTGGGGCGTGAGCGATGAAGGGGGACGTGGAGGGGCGAACATCGGACGGGGGCCCGCACCGGAAAGCGCGCCGCATCCGTTCGTACAGGCGCAATGATGCATTGCGTTATTCTGCTGGAGTGCTAGCTGTCACCCGAGTCGTCGCTGCCACAATGGAATTGACCCTCAGGAAGGGATAGGCCGGCCGCTGTGCTTACGTCATCTCTGCGACTCCTGGAGATCTCCAGTTTCGTCAAAGGGCTCGAATAGAGCGAGCGCACCATGTCGCGGACCGCTTGGTACCGGGACACCTCCGCAACGGTCAAATCAACGTGGAGAGGCGCTGGTTCCAGCTGGGAACTCTCTCGTTTGATCAACATGGCATCGAGTATACGCACGCACCGTAGTGGGTGCTCAAGTCCCCTCGGCCTTCTGTGCGGGTTGCTCTGGGGCAGGGACGTAGAGTTTCACGGAACGCGCCTTTCCAGCACCAAAGTTCACACCTGCGTCAACTATTCCCCTCTCTTGGGGATTCGTTGCACGAACGTTAAGGCTGAGTGACTCGGCCTCTTTCAAGTCAATCACGAACCCATGCGCTGGGTAGCTCTCTGCAAGGGTCTTCACGAGCGCTGTTTGCTGGTCGGACGATAGGTGGGGGTACGAAACCTGCACCAAACGCTTGCCGTACTCCCGCGAAAGGTCAAGCGCACGGAAGACTTCTCCCAGTTGAATCGGGTTTATCTGCGCAAACAGAGGGTCAACAAGTCCTCGTGTTACTGATGCGGCGATTGAGCTTGCGGCTCTGGTCGTCAATCGCTTGTTGTTTCCGCGGAGGCCGGTTGTTACGTTGACGAAATTTGTGATCGCGTATTCGCTCAGGTATTCAAGTGACTTTAGGGCGTCAAGCGTCGATAGTGTTTTAACTACGTCGTCGCGGACTATGTCGATCTGGGTGTCTATGGGACCAAGCTCAGCCATTGGATGCATTATTACTTCGTGGCAACCCAGTGTAATCAGCGTTGCGGCGCTCTTGGCCATTCGCGGAATGACGACGTAGACTCTCTGCGCGGTTCTCTGGAGGTGGCGAGCGATGTGGTAGGCGCCATCGAGAGAGCCGCCTAGCGAATTGAGAATGACCCAAAGCTTGGGGACTGGGGTGGTGAGTCCTTGCAGGGCCTTAAAGACCTCTTCGGCAGTCTCGCGAAGAATGATGTCCGAGTCCCGGAGCCAAATAACAAGAGTTGGGGCTTCGTGAGTCTGTGCCCAGACAGTGCCAGCGAGCTCTAGCCATGCGTCTGGTCCCATCTTGAGGATCGCCGCCTCTAGGTCCTCTCGTGAGGGTGGACTGTTTGGAGAGGGAGAGGGTTTCTCTGTGATGGGGTCCTTGGTTGCGACTTGGTTGCCCTTGAAATCTTGTACAGGAGGGGCTTCGCTCGTCTCCGTGGGCGGATTGAGTGTGGGTGTCGGCATGCCTAAACGCTAACTTGGAAGATGAGCCTAGACAAGGAGGTCGATGGGACTGTTCTGTTGGTGTGGTTCTGTCCTGACTCAGAGGTGTCCAGAGGCAAACGCTAGACGATGTCTGGGCAACTGGCTCTGGCAATGGATGTCCCAGATGACGTGCCGTCAGTGCCACCTGGGAAGTCGCCGCCACCTGTTGGGGCTGCGCCCGCGTGACGTCGTCGAGTGGGCGGACATGCGGCAGGGCATCCTCGACATGGGCGCCTGGGCGTTCGCGGGGCGCAGGCCGGGGGTGTCCGTCATCCACTACTGGGCCGCGCCGCACGTCGACCCGCTCCACCTCGCCTACATCCTCGGCCACGAGGTGGGACACGTCTCGGGCAAGCAGCTGCGCTCGCGGCGCAACGCGTGGCGGGAGGAGCTGCGCGCGGACGAGTACGGCGCGGCGGCGTACCTGGCGCTGAAGCACGTCCTCACCTGGGCGGGGAAGGCGGGTGCCGCGTGAAGCTCGACACCAGCGCCCTCGTGGGCGTCGAGGTCCGCGAGTCTCCGTTCCTCCCTCCTGGGCACCTCGTGGGCGTGGGGCAGGTCCTCTTCACCCGGCACATGAGCGAGTTCCTCCTGCTCCTGTCCGGCGCCCGTTGGCACGTCGAGCGGGACAGGTGCCCCTCCTGGACGGACGCCACCGAGTGCCAGTGCATGCGCGGCGGTGATGCGTGAGCGTCTACGTCGACCAACTCGTGCCGCACCCGCCCCCGGCGGACGTAGCCACCCGCCGGGCCGGCGCGCGCCACGGGCACCGCTGGTGCCACCTCCTCTGCGACCCGGGCGGCGAGGCGGAGTTGCACGCCTTCGCGGCCCGTGTCGGCCTGAAGCGCGAGTGGTTCCAGGCCCCGCCGGCGGCGAGCAAGCCCCACTACGACCTGACGCCCCCGCGCCGCACGGCCGCGCTCGAGGCTGGCGCCGTGGAGCTGGACCGCGCGGGGCTGTGCGCCTTCTTCGCGCGGTGGAGGGCTGCTCGGCCATGAGCGGACCCAGGCGTTCGGTTCTCGCCTACGAGGTCGAGCGGCAATCCAACTGCCATTGAGTGCACCAGCAAACGACCAAGCTGCTTGGGGGCAGGCAACAGAGCTGACTCTGTTGAACGCCTCCGCAGGATGTCCCGTGGAGGTCTCGACAGTTTGGATATGCCGCGCAGTCAAAGTTGGTTGACGATGGTTTGGATTCCCCTGAAACCGCCACCGCGGCCGTCGCCGGCTCCTCTTCTGTGTTTGTTCCGATGTCTGCTGCGCCACCGCAACCTGTTGCAAGCACAATCGCACATGCCAACGCCTCTGTGTTCAATCTTTTCATGGTGAGTTCCTTGTCGTGGACGTGTGAGGGCGGAGGAGGGCTGTGGTGATGCCAGCCTCCGGGGTTCGAGTGCTACGCGCAACGTCTGGTGACAATGGCGGCGTCAGTCCCCGAGTTCCTCTTCGGGTGGCCACTCCTTCACAGAACAGTGAGGGCGAAGCCCTTTTCTGGGACAGGTGCACACGCCTGACGTTGTGCTGTTCCAGCAGCAGGGAATCCACTCTGGTTCAACGCATTGTGTGCTCGCTATTACCTCACAGCTTACGCCGTGCTGGCACTCCGCCAGCTCCGAGGTGGCACTCGTCATCGTGTCCTGAGTGGCCTCTTCGGGAGGTGCACTTCCACATCCCATCGCGACTCCCATGGCACACGCCAGCAGCAACAGCTTCAAACCCTTCATGGCCGACATCCTGTCGTGAAGGTGTGCGAGCGAGGGGACGACCGGGCTAATGCTATTCTCCGGGATTCGAGGCTGGACGGCAACCTGACTGGGGTTGCCGCCGGACGGCGTCCTCGGCGTGGGCCAGCCTTGAGCGCATGCCCTCCCGTGCCTCCGCAGTCCCTCATTCCGGCAAATCCTCTCCGAGGGCGCATAGGGGTTGTCGGGCGCCCGTGGTCACGGACTACGCGGGGCTCGGCGCGGCGCTGGGCCGCATGGTGACGGAGAAGCAGCGCGCCTACGGCGACGCCTTCGGCAAGGCAGGCCAGGTGCTGGGCCTGCTGTACCCGGACGGCATCCCCCGGGCGAAGCTCGACGATGCCCTGGCCGTGGTGCGCGTGGTGGACAAGCTCTTCCGGGTGGCGACGGACCGGGACGCGCTGGGCGAGTCCCCGTGGCGGGACATCGCCGGGTACGCCCTCCTGGCCATGGAGCGGGTGGAGCGGCAACGCCGCCCGCGCGGGGGGACGCGGTGAGCACCGGGCCCACGATGAACGAGGAGCTGCTGGAGCGCTCCATCTCCCACGCGGTGCAGGTGGAGCGGTACAAGGCGGGCCTCGTCCGGCGCGTGGTGGAGGTGCTCAACGAGTCCGAGGAGGACCTGGAGGCCGAGCTGACGAAGCGCCTGGCGCGCATTGAAGCGGTGGGCGGGTACGACGCGGGGCCCGCTGTGACGCGGCGCCTGGAGGAGACGCTGTCCCGGGTGGGCGCCGTGCGCGCCGAGGCCTATGGCACCGCCATGGGCCTGCTGACGGAGGAGCTGGGCCTCTTCGCCACGCACGAGGCGCGGTGGCAGGTGGCCGTCCTCCAGGAGACGCTCATCGCCGAGCTCTCCGTGGCGACGCCCACCGCGGAGGTGCTGCACGCGGCCGCCTTCTCCCGGCCCTTCGAGGGGCACGTGCTGAAGGACTGGGCCGAGTCCCTCGCGCCTACCGACCTGGACCGCATGGGCCGGGTGGTGCGCCAGGGCGTGGTGGAGGGAAAGACGACGGAGCAGATGGTGCGCGAAGTCATCGGCACCCGGGCCCAGGGCTACTCGGACGGCGTGCTGGAGACGAGCCGGCGCAACGCGGAG
>NZ_JAIQDF010000041.1:0-7844 GCF_020037055.1 Myxococcus sp. AS-1-15
AGCGCCTCTGGTTCCTCGACCAGCTCCAGCCCGGCTCCTCCACCTACAACATCCCCTGGGTCCTCAAGCTCTCCGGCTCACTCGACTCCTCCGCTCTCCTCAAGTCCCTCCAGGCTCTTACCCAGCGCCACGAGGTCCTTCGCACTCGCTTCTCCACGCACGAAGGACAGCCCGTCCAAATCATCCAGGACGATCTCCGGCTCGAACTGCCTTTGGTGGATCTGCGAGGCATCGCGCCTGCACAGCAGGAGGCCACCACCGAGCGACTCACGCGGGAAGAGGCCTCGCTACCGTTCGACCTGGCCCGAGGGCCACTCGTCCGTGCCTCACTCATCCGCACGGATGACGAGCAGCATCTGTTGCTCGTCACCGTCCACCACATCATCTCGGACGGTTGGTCCATCGCGGTCATGGTCCGCGAGCTGGGTGCGTATTACCGCGAGTACTCGGGCGGAGAGGCCGCGCAGCTCGCCCCCCTGCCCATCCAGTACGCCGACTTCTCCGTCTGGCAGCGCCAGTGGCTCCACGGCGACGTCCTCGCCTCCGAGCTCGACTGGTGGCGTCAGCAGCTCTCGGGCGCCGCTTCCGCGCTCGAGTTGCCCACCGACAAGCCTCGCCCCGCCGTTCAGTCCTACCGCGGCGCCGTGCTTCCCATCGAGCTCTCTCGGGAACTCACTCAGGCCGTCAAGGCCCTGGCCCAGCGCGAGGGCGCCACGCCCTTCATGGTCCTGTTGGCTTCCTTCCAGCTCCTGCTCTCCAGATACTCCGGGCAGGACGACATCTCGGTCGGCTCCCCCGTCGCCAACCGCAACCGCTCCGAGACCGAAGGCCTCATCGGCTTCTTCGTCAACACGCTGGTCCTGCGTGCGCGAATCGAAGGACAGCGTTCGTTCCGCGAGCTGCTGGGACAGGTGCGCCTGAGCACGCTCTCCGCCTACGAGCACCAGGACGTTCCCTTCGAGAAGCTCGTCGAGGAACTCCAGCCTCAGCGCGACCTCAGCCGTTCCCCTTTGTTCCAGGTCTCGTTGACCCTGCAGAACGCGCCGGAGTCATCTCTGGCGCTCTCGGGACTCGACATCACGGCGCTGCCAGCCGAGATCAACACGTCGAAGTTCGACTTCAGCCTCTTGTTCACGGAGGCCGAGCAGCTCTCGGGCATCATCAACTACAACACCGATCTGTTCGAAGCGGCCACCATGAAGGGCCTGCTCCGTCACTTCACCGTGTTGCTTGAGGCCGCGGTCACTCGCCCCGATCTGACGCTGAATGACCTGCCCATCATCTCCACGGAGGAGAAGGCGCAGGTCCTCACGAACTGGAGTGGCACTGCCGTCGAGTATCCGCGCAACGCGAGCGTGCATGCGCTGTTCGAACAGCAGGTGGTCCGTTCGCCGGAGGCCGTCGCCGTTGTCTCCGGGGATGAGGCTGTCACCTACTCGCAGCTCGACGCGCGCTCCAACCAGCTCGCCCACCACCTGCGTGCCCTGGGTGTCCTCTCCGGCTCTCGCGTCGCTGTTCGCCTCGACCGCTCCGCTGACCTCATCGTCTCCCTGCTCGCCGTCCTCAAGTCCGGCGCGGCCTACGTCCCCCTCGACAAGGCCTGGCCCTCCGAGCGCCTCTCCTTCGTCCTCCGTGAGTCCGGCGCAGGCGTCCTCGTCTCCCACTCCGACGTCGCAGATGACTTGCCGGCCTTCGGCGCCGTCCTCCTCCTCGTCGATGAGGAGGCCTCTCGCATCTCACGTCGGCCCACGACTGCGCTGCCCTCTGACGTCTCTGGCGACGACCTCGCCTACGTCATGTTCACCTCAGGCTCCACCGGCGAGCCCAAGGGTGTCTGTGTTCCCCACCGTGGCGTCACTCGCCTCGTCTCTTCTTCCTTCATCCACTTCGGCGCTTCGGAAGTCTGGCTCCACGCCGCTCCCGTCGCCTTCGACGCCTCCACCCTCGAAATCTGGGGGGCCCTGCTCCACGGCTCCAAGCTCGTCCTCGCGCCTCCCCACTCCCTCTCCCTGGAGGAGTTGGGTGCTGTCCTCTCCCGCGAGAAGGTCTCCTCTCTCTGGCTGACCGCTGCTCTCTTCGAGCAGATGGTTGCGCACCAGCCCGTCGCCCTCTCTGGCGTGCGCCAGTTGCTCGCCGGCGGTGACGTGCTGCCGCCTCACCGCGTCCGTGAGCACCTCGCCCGCCTCCCCGAAGGCCACGTCCTCGTCAACGGCTACGGCCCCACCGAGAACACCACCTTCTCCGCCACTCACTCCCTTCGCCATGGTGACGAAGTCTCCCGCTCCGTCCCCATCGGCTCGCCTCTCTCCAACTCCTCCGCCTTCGTCCTCGACGCCTCCTTCCAGCCGCTTCCTCCGGGCGTCCCGGGAGAGCTCTTCGTCGGTGGTGACGGCCTGGCTTGGGGTTACCTCAACCGCGCCGACCTCACCGCCGAGCGCTTCGTCCCTCACCCCTTCAGCAGCGCCCCCGGTGCTCGCCTCTACCGCACCGGTGACAAGGCCCGCTGGCTCTCCGACGGCACCCTCGAGTTCCTCGGCCGCAACGACTTCCAGGTGAAGATTCGCGGCTTCCGCATCGAGCTCGGCGAAGTCGAGGCCGCTCTGCGCCTGTTCTCCGGCATCCAAGAGGCTGTCGTCCTCGCTCGTGAGGACGTCCCCGGTGACAAGCGTCTCGTCGCCTACTTCATCGCCGCAGAAGAGCAGTCCGTCGACACCACCTCGCTCAAGGGATTCCTCCAGCAGCGACTGCCCGAGTACATGGTGCCCTCGGCTTTCGTTTCGCTGACGGCCTTCCCCCTCTCCGTCAACGGCAAGCTCGACCGCAAGTCGCTCCCTGCTCCCGACTTCGCTTCGGCCTCTTCCGCTGACGAATTCGTTGAGCCCTCCACTCCCCCCCAGGCTCGCCTCGCCTCCATCTTCGCCGACGTCCTCGGCCTGGAGCGCGTCAGCCTCCACGGCGACTTCTTCGAGTTGGGTGGCCACTCCCTCCTCGCCACCCAGGTCGTCTCTCGCATCCGCTCCGCCTTCAGCGTCGAGCTCCCTCTCGGTGAGCTCTTCGCCGCGCCCACCGTCGCTCTGCTCGCTCAGCGCCTGGAGCAGCACGGCTCCGCTTCCCTCCAGCCTCCGCTCGTCCCTGTCGACCGCTCCCAGCCGCTGCCTCTCTCCTTCGCTCAGCAGCGCCTCTGGTTCCTCGACCAGCTCCAGCCCGGCTCCTCCACCTACAACATCCCCTGGGCCCTCAAGCTCTCCGGCTCCCTCGATGTCAGCGCGCTGCATCAGTCGCTCAACGCGCTCCTCGCGCGCCACGAGGTGCTCCGCACTCACTTCGCGGTCCACGACGGTCAGCCCGTTCAGGTCATCCAGCCTGACGTTCGGCTCGAGCTTCCTGTCGTCGACCTGCGAGGACTGGAGCCCGCGGCTCGCGAGACCGAAGCACAGGCGCTGATGCGACAGGAGGCCCAGCACTCCTTCAACCTCGCTCAGGGCCCTCTTGTTCATGCGACCTTGGTGAGGATGAGCGATGAGGAGTACCTCCTCCTCGTCACCGCCCACCACATCATCTCCGACGGTTGGTCCATCTCCGTCATCGCCCGAGAGATCGCGGCCTTCTACCGCCAGTTCTCCAATGGAGAGGCCGCGCAGCTCGCGCCCCTGCCCATCCAGTACGCCGACTTCTCCGTCTGGCAGCGCCAGTGGCTCCATGGCGACGTCCTCGCCTCGGAGATCGACTGGTGGCGCAAGCAGCTCGCCGGCGCTTCCACTTCTCTCGAGCTACCCACGGACAGGCCCCGGCCCGCCATCCAGACGTACGGTGGCGCCGTCGTGCCTGTGGCACTCTCCAAGCACCTCAGCACCCAGGTGAAGGAACTGGCCCAGCGCGAGGGCGCCACGCCCTTCATGGTCTTGCTGGCTTCCTTCCAGCTCCTGCTCTCTCGCTACTCGGGACAGGACGACGTCTCGGTCGGCTCGCCCGTCGCCAACCGAAACCGCTCCGAGACGGAGGGCCTCATCGGCTTCTTCGTCAACACCCTCGTCTTCCGTTCACGCCTGGATGGCAGGCAGTCCTTCCGTGAGCTGCTGGGACAGGTGCGCCTGAACACCCTCGCGGCCTACGAGCACCAGGATGTCCCCTTCGAGAAGCTCGTCGAGGAACTCCAGCCTCAGCGTGACCTCAGCCGTTCGCCCCTGTTCCAGGTCACGCTCACGCTCCAGAACGCACCCGAGGGGGCTCTGACGCTTCCCGGGCTCAGCCTCGACGCCCTCCCGCCCAGCATCGAGACGTCCAAGTACGACTTCAGCCTTCTCCTCGACGAAGGAAGCGAAGGCTTCTCGGGCATCATCAACTACAACACCGATCTGTTCGAAGCGGCCTCGATGGAGCGCCTCGCTCGTCACTACGCGGTGCTCCTCGATGGGCTTCTCACCAGCCCCGACAGACAGCTCGGCCTCGTGTCGATGCTCACACCGGCAGAGAAGCAACTGCTCCCTGCATGGAACGGTGCGCAGTCCGCCTACTCGCGCGATGCCAGCATCCACTCGCTCTTCGAACAGCAGGTGGTCCGTTCGCCCGACGCAGTCGCCGTTGTCTCCGGGGATGAGGCTGTCACCTACTCACAGCTCGACGCGCGCTCCAACCAGCTCGCCCACCACCTGCGTGCACTGGGTGTCCTCCCCGGCTCTCGCGTCGCTGTCCGCCTCGACCGCTCCGCTGACCTCATCGTCTCCCTTCTGGCCATCCTCAAGGCCGGCGCGGCTTACGTCCCCCTCGACAAGGCCTGGCCCTCCGAGCGCCTCTCCTTCGTCCTCCGCGAGTCCGGCGCAGGCGTCCTCGTCTCCCACTCCGACGTCGCAGACGACTTGCCGGCCTTCGGCGCCGTCCTCCTCCTCGTCGATGAGGAGGCCTCTCGCATCTCACGTCGGCCCACGACTGCGCTGCCCTCTGACGTCTCTGGCGACGACCTCGCCTACGTCATGTTCACCTCAGGCTCCACCGGCGAGCCCAAGGGTGTCTGCGTTCCTCACCGCGGCGTCACTCGCCTCGTCTCTTCTTCCTTCATCCACTTCGGCGCTTCGGAAGTCTGGCTCCACGCCGCTCCTGTCGCCTTCGACGCCTCCACCCTCGAAATCTGGGGGGCCCTGCTCCACGGCTCCAAGCTCGTCCTCGCGCCTCCTCACTCCCTCTCCCTGGAGGAGTTGGGTGCCGTCCTCTCCCGCGAGAAGGTCTCCTCTCTCTGGCTGACCGCGGCTCTCTTCGAGCAGATGGTTGCGCACCAGCCCGTCGCCCTCTCTGGCGTGCGCCAGTTGCTCGCCGGCGGTGACGTGCTGCCGCCTCACCGCGTCCGTGAGCACCTCGCCCGCCTCCCCGAAGGCCACGTCCTCGTCAACGGCTACGGCCCCACCGAGAACACCACCTTCTCCGCCACTCACTCCCTCCGCCACGGTGACGAAGTCTCCCGCTCCGTCCCCATCGGCTCGCCTCTCTCCAACTCCTCCGCCTTCGTCCTCGACTCCTCCTTCCAGCCGCTTCCTCCGGGCGTCCCGGGAGAGCTCTTCGTCGGTGGTGACGGTCTGGCTTGGGGCTACCTCAACCGCGCGGACCTCACCGCCGAGCGCTTCGTCCCGCATCCCTTCAGCAGCGCCCCCGGTGCTCGCCTCTACCGCACCGGTGACAAGGCTCGCTGGCTCTCTGACGGCACCCTCGAGTTCCTCGGCCGCAACGACTTCCAGGTGAAGATTCGTGGCTTCCGCATCGAGCTCGGCGAAGTCGAGGCCGCTCTGCGTCTCTTCTCCGGCATCCAGGAGGCCGTCGTCCTCGCTCGTGAGGACGTCCCTGGTGACAAGCGCCTCGTCGCCTACTTCACCTCTGGCGACTCTTCCGTCGACACCACCTCGCTCAAGAGCTTCCTCCAGCAGCGACTGCCCGAGTACATGGTGCCCTCGGCTTTCGTCTCGCTGTCGGCCTTCCCCCTCTCCGCCAACGGCAAGCTCGACCGGAAGTCTCTGCCTGCCCCCGACTTCGCCTCGGCGGCTTCCGCCGACGAATTCGTTGAGCCCTCCACTCCCGCACAGGCCCGTCTCGCTTCCATCTTCGCCGACGTCCTCGGCCTGGAGCGCGTCAGCCTCCACGGCGACTTCTTCGAGTTGGGTGGCCACTCCCTCCTCGCCACCCAGGTCGTCTCTCGCATCCGCTCCGCCTTCAGCGTCGAGCTCCCTCTCGGTGAGCTCTTCGCCGCGCCCACCGTCGCTCTGCTCGCTCAGCGCCTGGAGCAGCACGGCTCCGCTTCCCTCCAGCCTCCGCTCGTCCCTGTCGACCGCTCCCAGCCGCTGCCTCTCTCCTTCGCCCAGCAGCGCCTCTGGTTCCTCGACCAGCTCCAGCCTGGCTCCTCCACCTACAACATCCCCTGGGCCCTCAAGCTCTCCGGCGCACTCGATGTCAGCGCGCTGCGCCAGTCGCTCAACGCACTCCTCGCTCGCCATGAGGTGCTCCGTACTCACTTCGCGGTCCACGACGGTCAGCCCGTTCAGGTCATTCGTCCTGACGTTCGACTCGAGCTGCCTGTCATCGACCTGCGAGGACTGGAGCCCGCGGCTCGCGAAACCGAAGCCGAACGACTGACGCGCGCGGAGGCGCTGTACTCGTTCGACATGTCCCGCGGTCCGCTCGTGCACGCGTCACTGGTGCGACTGAGCGACGAGGACTACCTCCTCCTCGTCACCGCCCACCACATCATCTCGGATGGTTGGTCCATCGCGGTCATCACGCGGGAAATCGCCGCCTTCTACCGCCAGTTCTCCGGTGGAGAGGCCGCGCAGCTCGCGCCCCTGCCCATCCAGTACGCTGACTTCTCCGTCTGGCAGCGCCAGTGGCTCCATGGCGACGCCCTCGCCTCGGAGATCGACTGGTGGCGCAAGCAGCTCGCGGACGCTTCTCCGGCGCTGGAGCTGCCCACGGACAGGCCTCGTCCCGCCATCCAGACTTATGGCGGCGCCGTCGTGCCTGTGGCGCTCTCCAAGCACCTCAGTGCCCAGGTGAAGGAGCTGGCCCAGCGCGAAGGTGCCACGCCCTTCATGGTCCTGCTGGCCTCCTTCCAGCTCCTGCTCTCTCGCTACTCGGGACAGGACGACATCTCCGTGGGTTCGCCCATCGCGAACCGCAACCGCTCCGAGACGGAGGGCCTCATCGGCTTCTTCGTCAACACCCTCGTCCTGCGCTCACGCATCGATGCGCGGCGTTCATTCCGCGAGCTGCTGGGACAGGTGCGCCTGAACACCCTCGCGGCCTACGAGCACCAGGACATCCCGTTCGAGAAGCTCGTCGAGGAATTGCAGCCGCAGCGCGACCTCAGCCGTTCGCCCCTGTTCCAGGTCACGCTCACGCTTCAGAACGCTCCGGAAGAGGCACTGACGCTCCCTGGAGTCACGCTGGGTGGCGTGCCTCCGAGCATCGAGACGTCCAAGTACGACTTCAGCCTCCTCCTCGAAGAGGGCAAGGACGGCTTCTCCGGCATCATCAACTACAACACCGACCTGTTCGACGCGACCTCGATGGAGCGCCTCGCACAGCACTTCTCGGTGCTCTTGATCGAGGTCGTCTCTTCACCGGAGACGCAGCTCCGCCAGATTCCGCTGCTCACGTCCGCCGAGAAGCAGGCCGTGCTCTCGACGTGGAACAACACCGTCACGGATTATCCGCGCAACGCGAGCGTGCATGCGCTGTTCGAGCAGCAGGTGGCCCGTTCACCCGACGCAGTCGCTGTTGTCTCGGGGAATGAGGCTGTCACCTACTCGCAGCTCGACGCGCGCTCCAACCAGCTCGCCCACCACCTGCGTGCACTGGGTGTCCTC
>NZ_JAIQDF010000042.1:0-7381 GCF_020037055.1 Myxococcus sp. AS-1-15
CCGCACGCGTCCGCGCGCCGCACGCCTCGCAGCGCCGCCGCTCGCTGTCGACCCTCACCTCACGGGTGGCAACAGGGCGAGCAGTCGTTCGAGCCATGGTGGTATCCCCCTTCAGAAGGACAACACCTGGGGCTCAGGCCATATTTGCCGGTGTAGTTTTTTTTCGAGCACCAGCAGCGCCGCCGCCTCCGTCAGCGCCTTCTCCTTGCGGTGCAGCTCCCGCTCGAGTTCCTTCACCCGCTTCTCGGCGGCGGCCAGGCGTTTGCGCTCCTTGGCCGGCAGCGGCTCCGTGGCGCTACCCGAGAGCGCCCCCGCTGCGGCTTGCTGCCACTCCTTCAGCTGCGCCTCGTGCAGCCCCTCGCTGCGCAAGAGGGCCCCCAACTCTTCGACTGTGAGCCCCTGGGTTGCCGCCAGCACGCGCAGCTTCTCCTCCGGCGTCCACTTCTTCGGCCCTGCGGGCGCGGTGGGCTTCTTCTCTTCAGGTGGGGGCGTCATCGCCGCCACCCTATTCGCCTCGCGCAACCACTGCGACAGCGTCGGTTGGGACACTCCCACCTGCCGGGCCAGCGCCGCGGCACTCACCGCTCCCGGGCCCACCATCCGCTTCACCATCTGCGTCTTGAATGCATCCGTGTACGGCACCACGTCCTGCCTGCTCTCGCCCCCAAGGCGTCGTCAGCTCGGCTTATCCGCCGAGGCGACAACTTCCCTGACACAGGGGGGTACCGCCCCAGCTTTCCCCTGAGGCCCTTCGCCTCCGTCGAGAACGCGCACGACTGGGTGACGCGCTTCGTGGACTGGTACAACACCGAGCACCGACATTCGGCCATCCGATTCGTCACACCCGACGACAGGCACTTCGGCCGCGAGACGGCACTGCTGGCTCGACGCCACGGGGTATACCAACGTGCGCAAGCCCGTCACCCCGAGCGCTGGAGTCGCGGCACGCGCGACTGGTCACCGGTGGGCCCCGTGCGCCTCAACCCCGCGCCCAACCTCATCCCGCCTCTGCTGGAAGTGAGGGACGCCGGCTGAACCCTCTCACGCGACAACTACCTTGACGCTCACCGAGAAGGCTATACGCCGAAATTGTAGTGATGTGTAACTACCTCATGCGCAAAGCGGGCAGAAATCGTACTGCAGACGGCATGATAGATGCTATTTTTTTCGCCGTTACAGTGGTCGGCTACCGACTTCAGGCAGATGAAGTCTGGAGTGAGGACTGGCGTGTTTAGGCAGGCGTAATAGAAAGCATAGCTCTCCATGTCGATGGCCCAGATCTCCTCGTCCCGGTCGGTGATTTGACTGAGAGTCTTCAAGCTGGTGACGACCGCCGAACCAGAGCCTGCGCCCCTCTCATGCACCTTCCAGTTCGCAATACGTCCCTCGCTTTGCTTCGTGACCGCAGCGAGTGTGTGCGGGGTAGGGTTGTAGCCGCCCTCGGTCATCCGGCGGATCGTCTTGCTAATGCCGTTGCCTGGGCAATTCAGCGGCATCGGGCGCGGCCTGAACACCGTCTCCGTGCCGTTTGGTCCGTCGACCTCCTCCCACTTCCCGTAGTCCCATGCCGAAGCACTTCTAAACGCCACGAGGTCGCCGATCGCTGTGCGCTTGGCAACACCCCCGCAGAACCCCGTTAGGACGATCAGCTTCGGGCGGAACTGGGTTAGCAAAACTTGGGTCACCGATGCGCACGGGGGCTGCCCGGCTTGCCCGATCGAGTAGAGGAGGCCTCGACGCATCCGGCCGAAGGCATCGGTGAAGGAGAAGTCCTTCGCCCCATCGAGGTCGTCGGACGGGCTCAGTTCGAAGATGTCGGCGTACGGCTTGGCTTCCTTATCCAGTGCCGTTAGGAGGATCAGGTCGACGTCATGGCTTGAGTTCGTCACTAGGCGACGGGCCGTCCTCGCCCGCATCACGTAGCTAACCTTCGCCTTGAACGCTTCTCGCCACGTCCCCTCAGCATCCTCGTGCAGGCAACCCATCAGATGCTGACCGATGCTTGTCCGTAAGACGTCCAGGACTTCGGGGTCCTTGCTGATGCCAATCACGTCCGAAGGGGCCTTGACCTCTTCGCCTTCGAATATCTCCTCAAGCAGGAGCTGCGTGTTCGCGAGGCTGACATTCGCGTTTCCAGCCTTGATCGGAAGGGTAAGGTCGATGGCCACCAGATCGTGGAAACCGGCCTTCAGCCTGTCACGGGCGGACCAGACATCCTGGACTAGGTCGACCTTCGACCCGGCGCCGGCAGCCTCATTCGCGATGCGCTGTAGCTCGGCGCCCACGTCTGGACGGTCATGAATGATCAGGATTCTCATGCGCGGCCCACTCCCTTGAGCAGTTCGAGAAGATCAGCGTCCCAACCGGCAGAGCCGAAGCGCACGGCGCCCAGCAAATGGTGTCCAAGGAATCTGCGCGCCTGACGGCCCACATCCTCCAAGCCGAGGATCACCTCATGCCCTGCGGCCGGCGCTGCTGTTGGGAATGCGTCGAAGCCGGTAACTACTATCGTAGGCACCTCGCACTCAAGGTAGAACATCCGGCCAGCGATCTTGAGGCCGCCAGTATAGTCGTGCGCGCCACGTCCGCCGCGGTCGCCGCCGGCGCGGATGTCGAGGGAGATGTCCAGGATCAGGAGGTCCCATCCCCCCTCCTCGACGAGACGCTCAGCATCTCGAAGGTCGCGCGCGCGAACGACATCAATGGAGCCCAATCCTTGGCGGAGCACCGCCTCGATGCGGGACCATTTCGGATCGTTGTCCTCCACCGCAAGGACGCGCATCAAGCCGGAACCCCGTTACGAACCGATACCAGGACCTCGAACGCGCGCTCAGTGCGCCGGCAGAGCACACACGCATCGTGACCGACAAGGGTGGCTGAACTCGCGGCAATCTTCGCTAGACCGGAGTTACCCTCACGCGTCACGGCCTCGTTCCGACTATGATACACGTGACCCTCAACGCTCCGTTCCCCGAGGTCATCGACCGAGCATGCGTCGGCCGCATTCCGAAACGCAAAGTACTCGGGCGCGCCCTCGCGGCGGTCGATCTTCAATTCCACTTCCGGCCCCAAGCCGTGGCGCAGCGCGTTGAAGTAGAGTTCACGCAACATGTCGAACGCGATCTTCACGTGCCGAGGGCCGAACGATACGGAGTGGGCTTCGGAATCCATGACCACTTTCAACGTTTTGCCGGGGATCAAGTTCTCGAATAGCGCCTCGGCCGCTAGGCTGAGTTGGCTTAAGGAGATGGGACCGGACGTCACGGCGTCAACGCCGTCGAACCAGTTGCGCAGGTCTGCGATCCGTCGTTGAACGGCGTCGTTAACGGCGTTGTGTACTAAATGGACATCTGCCTCGCGGTAGCTCGTGCTGCCGGCTTGCCTATCCCGGATCGCAATGAACGGCGCGACCAAGCCGGTCGCCACTTCCTGCTCAAACGCCGACCGTGCCGCAGCCACCTGTCCGCGAAGCTTGCCCTTGATCCATTCGATGACGATATCCGTCACCGCAAGCATACCGTCCGCCTCCCTCGCTCTGGCCAAGAGTGCGTCCAATTCTTTGGGTTCCGGGATCAAGTCAAACAGCCCATCGGGCTTCTCGACCCGTTTGGTCTGGAGGCGGCTTCCGCACCAAGCATCGACCCATTGCTCGGTAGCCAGTTTGTAGTCCTCGACAAGCGCAGCCCTTCTCTGCCGCGACACCGACGGTATGGTCGCGGCGACGACTTCAGCCATCGCAGACCACAACTCCTGAAGTAGGTTGTTGTGCCGGAACCGTCCTGAAAGGACGACCTCCAATCCAAACGCGGGGTGCTGCATGAAACCTTCGAGGACCGCCATGACGCACGCGAAAAGGGATTGGTCGCGTTGCCGAACCCTGAACACCTGTGTGCGCCCGTTCGGGAACGTAATAGGTGTCTCAACGATGGCCGTCAAAGGCCCAGCGTCGTCAAGGCGGGGACGCAAACTCTCGACGGCTTGGTAGAGGTTTTGGTTTGCGTCGTTCGCATCCTTTCGGAACGTTTCCCAAGGCACCTCAAACTTGCCTGCGTTTACATCGGTGAGAAGGAGTTCCGCTGTGAGTGCCTTCACCTCGCTTTCGTAGACATACTCCGTGAGGAGCACGCCGAAGCCAAACCGTCGGATGCAAGATTCCATTGCCCGAACGCGTTGGTCCATCGCTGCGATATAATTGGGCGCCATTCCAGTAGCCAATAGGTTTTGCGTAGTCAAGTAACGGCGGACCAGAGCGGGTGCGGCGGAACCGAACTCTTTGATGATGGTGTCGACGGCTGACTGGAAGTCCATGCCCCTGAGCAACGGCTCCAGAGTGAGGCGAAGGCGAAGCGGGTCGGCGTTGGTCTCGAGTTCCATGAGGATGAACAGGTAGGCCCCGTCCAAGTTACGGAACGGCTTCAACCGCCGAGTCGCTATGATTTCCTCTACCCAGTGCCAGTTGATCCCAGTCAGGTACGATGGCCGAAGGCGCGTCTGGGACCTGACGACACTCAGCCATTCCGCTATCCGTCCCTCCTCCTCAAGATGCCGTAACCTCCATTGGAGTTCATTGATCCAGAGACGGTCGCGGAACGGAACCCGACGACTGATCTCGGCATCGGTGGACCGCTGGATCTCATGCGGCGGCAGAATGTCGACACCGTGATCGTGCAGGCGCCTCATCATCACCATTGCGGATGGCGTTGAGGCGACGAACGGATTCACAAATCCTAGGAAGCACATCAGGCGGAAAGCATCCCGCACTTCCAAGTCGCGCGCTGCCCGCTCGATCATGTAGATTGAGCGGAGCATTGACCCGATGAAGCGGCCGGCGTCGACGAAGTGCCAGACCGCGTGGTCGCCCACGATGATGGTGAATTGCGACGGGTCCGGATACTCCCTGACGCGCATGTTCGTCAGCACGCCGAACGGCATTGATGCGCCTTCGTCAAAGAGCCCTGCCACGGGGTCGAGATTGCAGAGGGTGGCGTAGCCGTCGAGTTCGTCCCGCGACAAGCTGAACCGTTCTGCGAGGCGGTCCGAGCGCGTTCCGAGAATGAAGTCAACGCGCTCGCGCACCATCGACGATATCATTCCGGCACGGGAACGAGGCTGCTGATCGGCGATGTCGGAGAGGAAGCTCGCCAGATGCCTCGCTAAGCGCGTTCCCGACGCGATCTCGTGCTCAACGTGGTCAAGGACGAATTCGATAGCGTCATACGGGTGTCCCATCAACCCGATGAAGCACTTAAATGCGAGCGAGGTCTCGCGCGCGGCCTCGTCGCTTAGCATCAGCTTCAACGCTAGCTTTTCGGCGTCGTGCTCTCTCCCGGTAACGACGTAGGACAGAAAGTTATCCAGTGCTGCAGCGGGCGGGGTGCTGGAGAAATGGTACACCATTGGGTGGACCAGCCGCGCGCGGGCCCACCCCTTTGATGAGAGTCCATGCTCGAGGCGCTCGATCATCGTCTCGGTCGCTGAGTGGTTTGAGGCGCACTTGAGCCGCAGGCCAAAGAGCGACTGCGAGTCTACGGACCCCAATTCGTCGCTAGCCGGATCCAACGCAACGGGAGTTCGCTGGAGAAGGCGGTCGCTTATACTTGAGCCGAGTGCGTACAGCCGCGCGACGGACTCACTGTTGGCGTCAGCATATGCAAGGACAATCTCAAGGAGCCGCGCCTCCACTGAGGGATGCCGCGATGCGAGCAAACGCTCGCACAACTGCCAGTCCTTGGGGTCGAACTCGAATACGGTCCAGCCTTCCGGCAGGCGGAAGAATTTGCTTGCCAAGAAGGGCGAGAGCCGTTGTTGCTCGGCTCCCGAGGTGTCGAGTATGCCCCTCAGGATTTCGCGTCGGTGAACATGAAAAGTGCCACTTCCCCGAGCCAGGTTTCGGAGGTCTCGGCTTGATGAACTCATGCGCATTCCGGATCAGGCATCGGTCCACTATACGGGAAGATTGCGGTGGCCAGGCAAGCGGAAGGTTGATCTGATGAAGGATTATGCGGTTTTCGCGTGCCGCCGACGAAGTTCCCCATCAGGCATCAATTCCCTCGCCCATCCGAACGTGCTCCCACCGGACCGGAGCCTGGTCCGCTCGTCCGCAAGAGCATCTGCGCCAGACCGGCGATCGAGGAGTACCAGTAGAGGGGCGCGTCCGCCTCACCGGCGCAGGGTAAGCGTGCGGCGACGGCTCGCGCCGCGACTCGGGGATGGGCGGCTCACCGCGATCGGAACAAGCGCGTTCGGCTCACGCCGCTGTGCATCGACTTGCTGCACCGAGGCCGTCCCGTGCGCGACGGCGAGGGCATCCTGCGCAGCCCGTGCGACGCGGACATCGGCGTCGTCGTCGAGCTGGCGTTTCTGCCCTTCTTCGTCGAGTGGCAGTGGCAGGGTGAGTCTGCCCCAGTTCCGTGGACACCCGAGATGTGATGAAGGGGACCAAGGATGTCCACGGATACGAAGCAGAGAAGGAAGCGCCGCAGTTTCACCGCCGAGTTCAAGGTGGAGGCTGTCCGGCTGGTGCTGGAGGAGGGCAAGACGGTGGGCCAGGTGGCGCGAGACCTGGACCTCACCGAGACGGCCCTTCGCACCTGGGTGGAGCGACGAGCCCGGGCGGACCGGGGCCAGGGCAAGGCGGGAGCGCTGACGACAGCCGAGCGTGAGGAACTGGCGCGGCTGCGTAAGGAGAACCGCCAGTTGCAGATGGAGCGTGACTTCCTAAAAAAACTACACCGGCAAATATGGCCTGAGCTCCTCTTCGATGCCTCGGAGGTAGCTGTCCGGGTCTGCGCGGAAGCGCCGGCCCATGACGCGAGGGACGCGCCGCTGTTCCAACTGAGCGCGCAGCGTCCGCCAGGCGTCGAGGTCTCCCGGTGCCAGGTGGGTGCCGTCGAGCGCTGGGAGCAGTTGGGCTGCAGCGATGGCGGGCAGCCGGACCCCACCGCGCACGACGAGGCCGGCGCTCCCGCGCACCCGGCCCGAGGCTCGCCGCTCGTGGTAGCGACAAGTGCCGAAGAGGTGTTCCAGGTCATTGTCGGTGCGCGGCAGCTCCGGCACGTCGTAGCAGTGGAAGAGGCCCTTCCAGTAGCGACGCGTTTCGAGCAGGAAGTGAGCGAGTGCCTGACGCAGGACGCCCTGATGACGTCGGCGTGTCCAGCGCACCATGGCGGCCAGCAGCGCGGCGAGCCGGCGTCGCACTCCTGCGGCGTCCAGGCCAGGCTCGTTCTTGAGGATGGCTGCAGTGCGTTCCACCCACCGGTAGGCCCGCGCAAGGGCGGGCCAACTCGCGGCAGTGGCCCTGAGTGCGTTGCGCAGCACCGCGTGCAGGCGGCTCAATTCTGGTGGGCAGGCCCCCCTTTTGACACCCGCTCCAGGCTCTTCT
>NZ_JAIQDF010000043.1:0-6957 GCF_020037055.1 Myxococcus sp. AS-1-15
GTAGTTCGGCATCTCCCGGAGCATGGCGGCCCGGACTTCGTCCGGGTCCTTGGACCCAAAGGGCTGAACTCGAATGATCGTGGTGTGGTGTTTCCCACCCGTATCCCATCGCAGCTCGGGACTCCCATGAGCCTCGTTGCTGTACCGGACCGACTCGACGCGCTCCGCTTCGAGCCGCTTCTCGTCGTCAGAGCGACAGGCGCAGGCAGCAATCAGGAGCAGGGCAACGAAGGCGGGGCGGACGCGCATGGTCCAGGAAACCAGCACAGCGTGAGTACCCAGGTCCACTGGTCACACATTCAGGTGCTCACGTCCCCGCGCATCTGCCTCGCATCGAGCCTGAACGGAGTCTACCGTGTCTGAGCAGTTCGACTTGGCCACGCTGTCGGTCCGCATCGACACCTCCGAGGCGGCAGGAGGGGTGCAGGGACTCAGCGACCTGACGAAGGCTGCGGAAAAGACGGAGACGGCGACCACGAAGGTCGAGTCGGCCACCGCGCAGTTTCAGCGTGAGATGGCGAAGATGCTCAAGGAGGTGGAAGCCAACACCAGAGCCTTCGACGACATGCGCAACAAGTTGAAGGACCTGGAGCGAGTGAGCGCGCTCTCGAAGACCTTCGACATGGCGGCCGAGGCGGCGAAGCGGTTTCAGAAGTCGATGGAAGATACGAAGGTGTTGGACACCTTCAACGAGAAGCTGAAGCTGCTGGAGGGCTCAGCGGGGCGCCTCACGTCTGCATTCGGGGACACAGGCACCATCCACCGGTTCATGAACGAACTGAACAAGGCGTCCTCGGCCATGTCGAAGATGCAGGACGACATGCGCGCCGCGAAGTCCGTCCAGGAGGTCGCGAAGGCCGCAGAGCTCGCGAAGTCGCCCGTGGAACAGCTCTCCAAGGGGCTTGGCGGACTCGCCGGCAACCTCATGGGCATGGTGGCAGTGGGGGCCACGTTGCGGAGCGTCACCACCGAGGCGCTGGGCTTCTCCACGGCCATGGCCCAGGTGAGCACTCTGCTCGAGGACAACCAGCTCGGGATGATGGGCCCGCTTGCGGAGAGCGCGAAGCGACTGGGCGCCCAGTTCGGCCGTGGGCCCACCGACCAGGCCAAGGCGCTCTACGAAATCATGTCCGCTGGTGCCGCCGACGCGGCGAAGGCCACGGAGATGCTCGCCATCGCCAACAAGCTGGCCATCGGCGGTGTGACGGAGGTGAGCGTCGCGGCCGACGGCCTGACGTCCATCATGGCCAGCTACGGCACCCAGCTCCGGAGTGCCACCCAGGCCGCCGACGCCATGTTCGTGTCGGCAGCAGACGGCAAGACGTCTATCGAGACCATGGCCCGGCACATCGGCAAGGTGGCGCCGATTGCGTCCCAGACGGGCGTGTCGCTCCAGGAACTGCTGGCGGCGAACGCGGCGCTCACCAAGGCCGGCATCAAGACGGAGACAGCCATGGAGGGGGTGAGGGCCATCCTGGCGCAGGTGGCCAAGCCGTCCAGCGAGGCGGCCATCCTGGCGAAGGAACTCGGCATCGAGTTCAACATCGCCGGGCTGAAGTCCAAGGGCTTCGCGGGCTTCCTCCAGGACATGAAGGACAAGACGGGTGGCAGCACGGAGTTGCTTGCTGCGCTCGTCGGCGGCGTCGAGGCGCTGCTTCCGGTGATGACGCTCTCGGGCTCAGCCTCGGTGGACTTCGCGACGTCGCTCCAGAACATGGAGACGTCGGCAGGGAAGACGGAGGCGGCCTTCAAGAAGATGGCGGAGACGCCGCAGATGAAGGTGGACCAGCTCCGCGCTCGCTTCGCCGCCCTGCGAATCGAGGTGGGCGAAGATCTGCTCAACTCCGTCTCGCCCGCCATGGATGGGTTGTTGGCGCACTTCGAGGAAGTGACGACGGCGGCTCGCTACCTCGCCCAGGCGCTGGCGGTGATTGGTGCCGCGCGCGCGGTCGCATGGGGACAGGAGTGGACGAAGGCCTTGTTGGAAAAGGCGGCGGCCGCGAAGAAGGCGAAGGAGGCTGTCGTCGAGGCGGCGCTGACCGAATCGCACTACAAGCGAGCCGTGGGGGAGAGTCGCGCTGAGTCGCTGAGGAATGCGCTGGCCCAGCTAGAGAAGCGGCAGGCCACGCTCCAGGCGGCTGCCGCGGTCGAGGGCTCGATGTTGGCCTCCCGCAAGGCGGCCATCGAGTCTAACCTCCTGGCGCAGGCGAAGGTCCGTGAGGCGATTGCGATTGAAGGTGCGACGTTCGCGACGCGGGCAGGCTCTGCCGCGCTGGCGGCCATGGGCGGGCCCATCGGCGTGGTTGTCATCGCCCTGGGGGCGGCCGTCACCGCGTTCGCCGAGTTCGGCCGGGCTGCGGAAGAGGCGCGCGAGAAGGCGATGCAGCACGCTCAGGAGTCGGCCGCCGCGGTGGGGCGAGGTTCGCAAATCGTGGTGGACCTCATGACCCAGACGAAGGCCCTTGAGGATCAGGCCAGGGCGCTGGAGCGCCTCACCATTGCAAAAGAAGAGGTCGCCGCCCTGGGTGGGAAATACCAAGACCTTCTCACGAGCGAAGTCGACACGATTGGTGAGCTCGCGGCAGTAGTCCGGCAGGTCGCTGGCGATGATTTGAAGGCGGCCCACGCGGACATCGCGCGCATGACTGCCGCAGTGAAGGAGAAGCAAAATCGCATCGTCACCGTGAATTGGACATGGGCTGGACGAGGGAAGCCGTTCTCCGAGGTTCGGAAGGACCCGCGGTTCGCGGCGCAGATCGAAGAGAAGCTCGTCCCTTTGGAGAAGGAACTCGCTGTTCACCAGCAGCGTGCAGCCGAAATTCAGAAGGCGCTTATCTCGCTGGAGGACGCCGCCAAGAAGGAGGCCGAGCTGGCTGACAAGGTCGCGGGTGCCCATGGCCGCGCCGGGGCGGCGGCTACGAAGTCGGCGTCGGAGACTATTGAGGCCGGCAAGAAGAAGGTCGAGGAGGCGAAGAAGGCCGCTGCGTGGCTGTCGAAGCTGGAGGAGGACGTCCGCGCCATCGGGAAGACGAAGGCGGGCGCGCTAAACCAGTCGGACGAGTACATGCTGCTGACGGAGGAGCAGAAGAAGCTCGCCGACGTGGCCATCGCGAAGCTCAAGGATGCCGAGGCGTCGAAGAAGGCGGCCCAAGCGAGGGACGAGCTGACGAAGAAGGCGCAGACGTGGCTCGAGCGCATCCAGGAGGAGTCGGGTGCTCTCGGGAAGTCGAAGGCCGAGGCCCTCAGTCTCACCGACGAGTACAAGGCGCTCTCCAAGGAGCAGCAGAAGCAGGCGGACGTGGCCATCGCCAGGTTGAAGGAGGCCGAGGCTACGAAGGCGGTGGAGAAGGTGGAGAAGGAGCGCCTCCAGAACCTCCAACAGCTCAACCGGGAGTTGGGGGACCAGTCCGGGACGCGCTTCGTCGAGGCCCAGCGGCTCCTCCGTGAAGAGCTGGACGCGGGGCGCCTCAAGCTGGCGGACTACAATGCTCAACTCGCCAAGGCGCGGGAGCTGTGGACTCCGGAGGGCCGCGCCGAGGCCCAGCTTGCCAAGGAGTTGGAGAACCTGGAGAAGCAAATCAACCCCCTGGCCGACGCGCAGAAGCGCATGGCGGCCGTGGAGAAGCTCTTCCAGGAGGGGCGCATCGGCGCGGCCGCGTACCGGCGGGAGGTGGCGAAGCTGCAGGAGCAGCTCTCCACCGGCTTCTCGCTGGCCCAGGACGCCGTCACCTCCGCGGCCCAGCACATGGAGGACGCCTTCGTCACCTTCGCCACCACGGGGCAGTTCAGCTTCCGGAACATGGTGGAGAGCATGCTGAAGGACCTGGCGCGCCTCCTGGCGCACAAGGCCTTCCTGGCCCTGGTGGACACCGCGACGGGCGCTCTCATCGGCGTGACGACGGCGCCGGCCGCGAACTCGAGCGGGTCCACCGTGGGCGGCGCGGACCTGTCCGGCATGTTCGGTTCCATGCTGGGTGGGGGCGCGGGCGGCATCGGCAAGCTGGACTTCGGGGCCGAGGTACCCCAGGTGCCGAAGCTGTACGTGCCCAGCAAGGCCGACATCCTCCCGCCGGCAGGGGCTGCGAGCGGAGCGGCGCCCATCTCCCTCCACATCCACGTGCACCAGGACGGCTCAGCCACAACCACGGTGGAGTCGTCGGGAGGCAGGGCCGAGTCCGAGAAGCTGGCGCGCGGGCTCGGCGCCGTCGTCCTCAAGGTACTGGTCGAGCAACTCCAGCCTGGCGGAGTGCTCTACAACGGAATTCGGACGCGGCGATAACGGCTCTGCGATCCTATCTTCCAGCGATAGAGAGATGCCCTTGGCCGCAGGCTCCATGTTCACCGTCAACGATGATCACATATTGCCTACCCGCCACGAGTCCGTTAACTCGAAATCGGCCCCGCGTGCTTCCCTCGGCAGAGCCCCTGTTGCAAGCAAGCACCTGGGAGGTGTCGCCCCTCCTGCGCAACTCCAAGACGGTGTCGTAGCCTGACGCTGCGGTAGTGAAGTAGTAGTCTCCCGTTACTGGGGCGGTCCAATGAAACCATACGTCATTCGAGTTGCCGGCTCCGCAGGTTGTTCTCCACTCATTATTGCCGGTGCAACTATCGAATGTCACCAAAGGAGCGCCCAGTGCACTCCCGAGGTGCCCACCATACCGAGCCTGTGAAAGCTCGCCGTCTTCATTAGATGCGTCAGATTCGGAGAAATTCTCCTCTGTTCCCGAGAGGTCTTGCTGCTCGTTGATGTTGGCGTCGTGCGTTGGGCCGCATGCACTCAGCATGATGAGCCAGCTCAGTCGTGACAAAAGTGCTCTGATGGAAATGGACATATCTGCACCAATGAGGAATGGGCGCCCTTGCCCCTGGAGGAGGCGGGACGACCAAGCATGGGAGGCTGTGCTTGGTTGCTCTATCATTTGGTCGAGGTCGGACGCGCGCCACTGCCTTGTGCGTACGGGTTGTCTTCTGTTTGTGGACGCTCCTGCTAGACAGTCGGAGGAGTCGAAGGTGCGGTCCTCGGGCAGGCCGACGCCGAGCGCATGGCCCGCGGGCTGAGCGTGACCATCCGCAAGGCACTCCTCGAGGAGATGCAGCCCGGCGGCTCCATCTACAACTTCATGGCGCGGCGTCGGAAGTTGACTGCTCTATTGTCTGTTCGACGCGCGGGCAGCGCGGTGTCATGCGTCACGCACTGGAAAGGGCAGAGCTGTTCTGCTCTGCTCAGTGGCGGCGAATCCCTGGCGGGCGACTGCGTGCCGAGAGAGGAATCGTTGCGTTCGAAAGCGAGGTGTGGGTGCTGAGATTGAATGCAGCGAATGTTGCAGTTGGGGCTCTGTGCTTGTTTTTTACGCCGCAAGCGCTGGCCGCCGAGTGGTTCCCCTGCGGGTACGCAAGCCAGATCCCCAATGGAGGCTGCTGGCTTCCAAGTCACGATCCCCATCGCTATCAATATGGAGTCAAGTATAACACACATACTCCCCAGCCCGTTGTTTGCTCGCACTGGAACTATGGTCATCGCCTGCACAGCGTGACGCCGTACGCCTTGGTGGGGGATGACCCGTCGACAGGCAGCCACATGGCTGGCGTGATGTTCTACCGACAGACGCTTGCGCAAGATGACGACGTGTGCACGGGCGGAACATGGCGTCACCAGTACTGGTACTACGGCGCGGACAACAAGGTCACCCCGTACGCCAGCCACGGATGCATGGATATACAGATTTTCTGTCGGGCGTTCTGATTTGGGGTTGAGCCACCGGGCTGCGAGGCTACGCGCCACGTGACGAGCGTCGTCCGTCACGTGGCCCCGGCGTCCGCCGGCAGCAGCGGAACCTGCTCGGGCGAGCGCGGCACCGCGAGGTGCCCGTACTTCTGCGCGAACCACGCCACCCCAACCGGCGTCACCAACGTCTGGGGACGGGTGTGCGGCTCGTCCTGGCCGGGCTTGGGCCGGCGCAGCACCTGGTACGCGAGACGGCCGTTCCGGATGAAGGACGCGTAGGGCACCCAGGGGCTCTCCTCGTCCTTCTTGAAGCACACGCCGTCCCGCTCCAGCCACCGGAAGAAGTCGCGGATGGGCAGCCGCAGGTGCCGGGCCGTGTCCATGAGGCTCATCAGCCGGGTGGTGGAGAGGAAGTCGTCGGCCAGCTTCACCGCGGGCGCCTGGGTCTCGAGCTGGCGCTGCTGCTCGACGAGCTGCGCGGCCTGGCGCTCGTTCGCCTCGGCCAGGTCGGCTGCGAGCCGGAGCGCCTCGGACAGCGACTTCGGCACCAGGAAGGCGGGCGTCGCCCTGGGCGCCGGAAGTCTCCGCGCCACCGCATCGAAGACCTCGATGACGCGCAGGTGGAAGGCTGGACTCACCCACATGGCGTAGGCGTACACGAGGGGCCGGCTGACGAAGGTGCCCTGGGTGGTGCCCCCGCGGACGCTCTCCACCGGACCGTTCATCGAATCCGAGGAACGGGTCAGCTCGGCGATGAGTCCCCGGGTGGACTCGTTGCGGAGGAAGTTCGAGGGCTGGTGACGCGGCTCACCGCCAACTGCCCGGTGCAGGTCGTTGAGGCTGTAGCGGCCGTGGGCGTCCTGCTGGACGACGACGTCGCCGAGGGTGAGCGTGGTGGGCGGGCAGGACATGTTGACCTCGGGGAAAGGCACCCCCTCCCCGGAGCCGTGCACTCCGGGGAAGGGGCGGCGCCTCACGACGGGAGGGGGGAGTCGTGGGCGTCTTGTGGTGTTGCCTGCACGGGGCCTGGACACAGCCTGTGGCTGAGAGGGGACGGCGTCCGGTGGCCGACGCGAAACCACGAATTGGCGCTCGCGGCTGCTTGCCGGACAATGCCCTCGGCCCGGTCGTCCTCACGCTCGCACACCTTCACGACAGGGGACTCACCATGAAGAGCTTGAAGCTGTGGCTGTTGGCCTGCACCGTCGCGCTCATCGCCGGGTGCGGTGGAG
>NZ_JAIQDF010000044.1:0-6229 GCF_020037055.1 Myxococcus sp. AS-1-15
GTAGTTCGGCATCTCCCGGAGCATGGCGGCCCGGACTTCGTCCGGGTCCTTGGACCCAAAGGGCTGAACTCGAATGAAGGTGGTGTGGTGTTTCCCTTCCGTGTCCCATCGCAGCTCAGGACTCCCATGAGCCTCGTTGCTGTACCGGACCGCTTCGACGCGCTCCGCTTCGAGCCGCTTCTCTTCGTCAGAGCGACAGGCGCAGGCAGCAATCAGGAGCAGGGCAACGAAGGCGAGGCGGACGAGCATGGTCCAGGAAACCAGCACAGGGTGAGTACCCAGGTCCACTGGTCACACATTCAGGTGCCCACGTCCCCGCGCATCTGCCCTTCCGCGAACTCGGATGGAGTCCACTGTGTCTGAGCAGTTCGACCTCGCGACGTTGTCCGTGCGCATCGACACCTCGGGCACCGCAGCCGGGGTGCAGGGGCTCAACGACCTGTCAAAGGCATCGGAAAGGACGGAGCAGGCGACAGAGAAGGCTGGGGCGGCATCCTCGCAGCTCCAGCGAGAAATCGTGCGGATGCACAAAGAGGTGGCGGCAAGTTCCAAGGCCTTCGAGGTCATGCGCAACAAGCTGAAGGAGCTTGAGCGGATGGACACCCTCGTCAAGCACGTGGACCAGATGACCGAGGCGTCGAAGCGCTTCCAGCAGGTCGCCTCGAATACGAAGGCGGTCGACGCTCTCCACACGAAGATGTCCGCGCTTGAAGGGGCGACTGCACGCCTTACGTCCTCCTTCGGGGACACGAGTTCGATTACCCGCTTCATGGGCGAGTTGAGCAAGGCCACCTCGGCGCTGTCGAAGATGCAGGACGACGCGCGCGCGGCGAAGTCCGTCCAGGAGGTGGCGAAGGCGGCGGAGTCCGCCAAGGCACCCGTGGAGCAACTCTCCAAGGGGCTCGGAGGGCTTGCCGGCAACCTCATGGGCATGGTGGCTGTGGGAGCCACGTTGCGGAGCGTCACCACCGAGGCGCTGGGCTTCTCGACGGCTATGGCACAGGTGAGCACTCTCCTCGAGGACAACCAACTCGGGATGATGGGACAGCTCGCCGAGAGCGCCAAGCGACTGGGCGCGCAGTTTGGCCGGGGGCCCACCGACCAGGCCAAGGCGCTGTATGAAATCATGAGCGCGGGCGCGGCCGACGCGGCGAAGGCCACGGAGATGCTGGCCATCGCCAACAAGCTGGCCATCGGCGGCGTGACGGAGGTGAGCGTCGCGGCAGACGGCCTGACGTCGATCATGGCGAGCTACGGCACTCAGCTCAGGAGTGCCACGCAGGCTGCTGACGCCATGTTCGTATCAGCGGCGGACGGCAAGACATCCATCGAGACCATCGCCCGTCACATCGGCAAGGTGGCGCCGATTGCGTCCCAGACGGGTGTGTCGCTCCAGGAGTTGCTGGCTGCGAACGCTGCGCTCACCAAGGCGGGTGTCAAGACGGAGACGGCCATGGAGGGAGTGCGGGCCATCCTCGCGCAGGTGGCTAAGCCTTCCAACGAAGCCGCCATCCTCGCGAAGGAACTCGGCATCGAATTCAATATCGCCGGGCTGAAGTCCAAGGGCTTCGCGGGCTTCCTTCAGGACATGAAGGACAAGACGGGTGGTAGCACGGAGTTGCTTGCTGCGCTCGTCGGTGGCGTCGAGGCGCTCCTTCCGGTGATGACGCTCTCGGGCCCGGCCTCGGTGGACTTCGCGACGTCGCTCCAAAACATGGAGACGTCGGCAGGCAAGACGGAGGCGGCCTTCAAGAAGATGGCGGAGACGCCACAAATGAAGGTGGACCAGCTTCGAGCGCGCTTCGCCGGGCTGCGTGTGGAGGTGGGCGAGAGTCTGCTCAACACAATCTCCCCCGTCATGGATGGGCTGCTGAAGAACTTCGAGGAGGTGACGACGGCGGCTCGCTACCTCGCTCAGGCGCTGGCTGTGCTCGGCGCGGCGCGAGCGGTCGCCTGGGGACAGGAGTGGACGAAGGCACTCCTCGACAAGGCGGCGGCTGCGAAGAAGGCGAGGGAGTCCGTCGTCGAAGCTGTTCTCGCGGAGGCTAGCTACAAACGCGCCCAAGGAGAGAGTCGGGCTGAGGCGCTGAAGGCCGCCCTGGCACATCTCGAGAAGCGGCAGGCTCTGCTCCAGTCTGCTGCTGCTCTTGAAGGGCCGTTCACCGTCGCCCACACGCGGGCAGCCATCGCATCCAATACCCTCGCCCAGGCGAAGGTCCGTGAGGCAATTGCGATTGAGGGCGCGACGTTCGCCACGCGGGCAGGGTCTGCAGCACTAGCGGCGATGGGGGGGCCCATCGGAGTGGTCGTCATCGCCCTGGGCGCGGCCGTCACAGCATTCGCCGAGTTCGGCCGGGCTGCGGAAGAGGCCCGAGAGAAGGCGATGCAGCACGCTCAGGAGTCCGCAGCAGCGGTGGGGCGAGGTGCGCAGATCGTAGTGGATCTCACGAAGCAGACAAAGGCCATTGATGACCAGCGCAAGGCACTGGAGTTGCTGGCCATTGCAAAGGAAGAAGCCGCCGCTCTGGGCGGGAAGTACCAGGACCTACTGACGAGCGAAGTTGACACGATTGGTGAACTCAGGACAGCTATTCGCACGGTCGCAGACGAGGATTTGAAGGCTGCCCAGTCAGAGATTGCGCGTCTGTCTGCCGCAGTGAAGGAAAAGCAGAAGCTCATTATTGCAGTGAACTGGCGATGGGCTGGTGAGGGTAAGCCGTTCCATGAGATTCGGAAGGACAAGCGGTTTGCCGCGCAGATTGAAGAGAAGCTTGTCCCCCTGGAGAAGGAACTCGCTGTTCATCAGCAGCGTGCTGCCGAAGTCCAGAAGGCGCTCATCTCGATAGAGGAGGCTGCGAAGGAGGAGGCTGCGCTGGCTGACAAGGTCGCGGGTGCTCATGGCCGTGCTGGGGCCGCAGCTACGAAATCGGCTTCGGAGACTATTGAGTCCGGCAAGAAGAAGGTCGAGGAAGCGAAGAAGGCCGCGGTGTGGCTGTCGAAATTGGAGGAGGACGTCCGTGCCATCGGGAAGACGAAGGCGGGCGCGCTCAACCAATCGGACGAGTACATGCTGCTGACGGAGGAACAGAAGAAGATCGCCGACGTGGCCATCGCGAAGCTCAAGGATGCGGAGGCCACGAAGAAGGCGGCCCAGGCCCGGGACGAACTGGCGAAGAAGGCGCAGACGTGGCTCGAGCGCATCCAGGAGGAGGCAGGCGCCCTTGGGAAGTCGAAGGCCGAGGCCCTCAGCCTCACCGATGAGTACAAGGCGCTCTCCTCGGAGCAGAAGAAGCAGGCGGACGTGGCCATCGCTCGGCTGAAGGAGGCCGAGGCGACGAAGGCACTGGAGAAAGCGGAGAAGGATCGGCTCCAGAATCTCCAGCAGCTCAACCGCGAGCTGGGGGACCAGTCCGGTTCACGCTTCGCGGAGGCCCAGCAGCTCCTCCGGACGGAACTCGACGCAGGGCGCCTCACGCTGAAGGACTACAACGCGCAGCTCGCGAAAGCGCGGGAGCTGTGGACGCCAGAGGGCCGTGCCGAGGCTCAGCTCGCCAAGGAGCTGGAGAACCTGGAGAAGCAGCTCAACCCCTTGGCCGACGCGCAGAAGCGCATGGCTGCCGTGGAGAAGCTCTTCCAGGAGGGCCGCATCGGCGCCGCCGCGTACCGGCGGGAGGTGGCGAAGCTGCAGGAGCAGCTCTCCACCGGCTTCGCGCTGGCCCAGGACGCCGTCACGTCCGCGGCCAACCACATGGAGGACGCCTTCGTCACCTTCGCCACCACCGGGCAGTTCAGCTTCCGCGCCATGGTGGACGGCATGCTGAAGGACCTGGCGCGCCTGCTGGCGCACAAGGCCTTCCTCGCGCTGGTGGACACCGCGACGGGGGCGCTCATCGGCATGACGACGGCGCCAGCCGCAAGCTCGGGCGGGTCCACCGTGGGCGGCGCGGACCTGTCTGGCATGTTCGGCTCCATGCTGGGGGGAGGCGCGGGGGCGGGTGGCGTCGGCAAGCTGGCTGCCGGCGCCGACGTGCCCCAGGTGCCGAAGCTCTACGTGCCCAGCAAGGCGGACATCCTCCCGCCGGCAGGGGAGGGCGGGGGCCAGGTCACCGTCTCCGTGGTCAACCACTTCGGCCAGGACGGCTCAGTGACGTCGGAGGTGCAGTCGTCCGGAGGGAGGGCTGAATCCGAGCGATTGGCGCGTGCGGTGGAAGCAGCCTTCACGAAGTTCATCCTCCGGGAGATGCAGCCCGGAGGACAGCTCTACAATTTCGTTTTACGAACTCGGAGGTAGGTAGTGTCTATTGGTGATTGCCCGGTAGTCCTGGAGTTGCTGGATGCGCCGTAGATGTGTCTGCCTATGGAGCCTGTAGCGTGCTCGGATTGTTGCTGATTTGAGGGCGCGGGGTGGCAGGTATTGGTGTGGTTGGTGCGGTTGTTGCTACGGCCGTTGCCAGTGACCGGTCGAGTTCTGTCGCACAGAACGTGCGGTAGAAGAATGTGCTTGTCACGACCGTTGGATGTACTGCCGATCCATGACTGATCACGCCTACGAGCCTAGGCGTATTGTTGGGTCCATTGGCGAAGACCGCGCCACCACTGTCCCCTTTCCATGCCTTAACCTTCCCGTCGATCAGTGTGATTTGCTCTGGCGTGGCTGATTCAATCTGAGTGCTTCCAAACCTGCGAAGCCCCATGATGCCATATTCGTCGGCACCGAATCCGACGAGCACAACTTCCGCTCCCGCCTGCGGGTATTCTTCAGGAAGTCGAGCGACCTTGACTCCCTTAATAGGCTGAACAAGTCGGATGAGCGCTATGTCCGCCTCGACGGTCCCCAGGTTGTGTTCGCTGTCATATTTTACGAGAAAGTCCTTATTGGGAAGGAAGTGCCCGCTGACCCATGTGGTTGTTGATGTCTCCACTTCCCCGACAGGTGAGTTGAGTGAGATACCAACTCTGACCCGTGACTCGCACCGACTTGCATCCATTTGCGAGGTGCCATCTTCTCGTTTCGGGAGTTCGGCACACGAGCAATGAGCAGCTGTCAGGACAATGTCCGGCGCGATCAGCGTACCGCTGCAGAGTCCTTCTTGTGCGGTACGGATCGTCGGGTCCGGTTTAACCAGTACGACGGAGTCGTAGATGTTCTCGCTGTCTAGCGTCCCCCTGACGACTAGTAGGTCAGGGTCGCTGATATGTCGGAGGAGTTGTAGTTGCTTCTTCGCAGCCACATCCTTTGGGGGCGCGGCAAGCGCATGACACGAGAAGGTCAGAGTTGCAGCAAAGAAGAGAAGCTTGGTCATTGAGGACCTGCCTGAGGGCTATAAACCAACGCACTTTTTCCGCTTGAAGTCGTTGGACGCGCCGGTTGCTAGTCCTGTGGCAACTGCTGAGAAGACTCCGATCCCTAATGTGGTGAGTCCGATGGCAAGTTTGCCGCCATCACTATCGACTGGAATGGTGCCCAGGCCGCCCGCGCCAGCGGCCGCCCCTGCGCCAAGTGCGAGCGAGGACCACAGTGTTTGGCGATCCGCAATGGCATCGCATGGGTCCGGCCGTCCATCCAGCAGACTTGCCTCTGCGGATGAGTAGTGCATGAAGGGGCGACTGCAGCCGCTGGTGCACAAGAGACTCATCGCGATTGCCATGCTGCATGCTCTTCTCATTGAGACTCCCCCCATCTGTTTATGCAAGGCCTATATTATCTCGAACAGGGAGTGTGTGGCAAGCTTCTCCGGGAGTCGTGCTTGGTCTGCGCCTGTGCAACCAATGTTACCCACACTCAGGTCGGAGTAGAGAGGCTTCAAGAGATGGTGGGTGTGAACAACCCCATAGGGAGGTCGAGACAAGGGCCGCTTGTTGGAGCTGCATCTTCTTTCATCTCGGCATGAGTGGGTCGTGCGTCACTCTGCATTGGATTTACTCCGTCTCCTTGTTCTGAGGTTCTTCCGCGAGGAGGACTCACGGGAAGGTAGTGACCTCTAGCTCTCCTCCTGCGGGGGGCCATAGTTTGCGCGGACTCTTCTTGTCGTACGTCCGCATGCGAGTCAGGGCGAACGCCTCGCGGGACTCCATGGCCATGGCGATGCCCTTGGCGATGAACCACGGCAGTCTGTCCGCCCCGAGGGCAACCCGGACCGGGGTGGCTCTGTCTAAACCGAAGTTCGTGATTCTCGATCAGGCTGAAGGGCGGGCAGGCGGGAAGTGAGCGGGAAGAGGGAGCAGGGGC
>NZ_JAIQDF010000045.1:0-5954 GCF_020037055.1 Myxococcus sp. AS-1-15
TACGCGGAGCTGTGCCAGCAGGTGCATGGCTACGCCCTGGACGACGGGCAGTTGGCGTGGCGCCGCTCGAAGGTGTCCGCCTTCGAGAAGGGCGTGGCGGACTTCCGGCGCGAGTACCCGGCGACGGTGGAGGAGGCCTTCAAGGCGGCCGCGGTGGGCGCCTTGTGGACTCCGGAGACGCTGGAGGAAGCGCGCGCGCCTCTCCCGGTGGACGCCGAGGGCAAGCCGCTGCCCATGGTGCGCGTGGTGGTGGCGGTGGACCCGGCTGGCGGGGACGGCCCCAGCAACGACGAGGTGGGCATTGTCTGCGCGGGCAAGGCCTCCAACGGCCACGCCTACGTGTGGCTGGACGCCTCGGCGAAGTACTCGGCGGAGGGGTGGGCCACGAAGTCGTTGGCCCTCTACGAGAAGGAGTGCGCCGACGCCGTGGTGGGCGAGAAGAACTTCGGCGGCGACATGGTGGAGACAACCATTCGCAGCAAGGCGAAGGAGATGCGCAGGCCCGTCAACGTGAAGGTGGTGACGGCCTCGCGAGGCAAGGCGAAGCGCGCCGAGCCCGTGGCCGCCCTCTACGAGCGCGGGAAGGTGCACCACGTGGGCCGGTTGCCCGCCCTCGAGGACGAGATGACGACGTGGGTGCCCGGGGAGTCCACCTGGAGCCCCAACCGCATGGACGCCGCGGTGTGGGCGCTGACGGAGTTGATGCTCGACACGTCAACGCACTCCATGCGCGTCGGGAGCTACCGATGAGCGCCACGTGCGCCACCGCGCCGGCACTGGGTGCCGTGCTGTATGTGTCCGGCCCGTACCGCGTCTGGGTGCTCCGCGCCGTGCTGGCGAAGGCCCAGCGCCTGGCCCGCGTGCGCGCCCCGCTGGAGACGGGCGGGCTGTTGCTGGGGCAGGTGGTGGACGGCGAGGCCCACGTGCTGGCGCTGACGGGCCCGGGACGGCGCGCGCGCCGCAGCCGCCTGGGCTACGAGGCGGACCGGGCCCGGGACAACCGCCTGGTGGCGCGCGTCCACCCACGGCTGCACTACCTGGGCGACTGGCACACCCACCCGGGTGGCCCCGCGGTGCTGTCCGCGACGGACGTGGACTCCATTCGGGGAGCGCTGACGACGGCGCGGCCCGAAGTGCTGCACCTGCTGCTGGCGGGCCCGGCCAACATGACGTCCTCCGTGGCCTCCGTCTTCACCGTGGTGGGCGGCGAGTCTTCTGTCCGCCGCATGACTCCCGAGGTGGCAACGTGACGTGCATTGCTGGGGTGGTGGCGCGGGGGCGCGTGTACCTGGGCGGGGACAGCGCCGGCGTCGCCGGGTACGAACTCACCGTCCGCGCCGACACGAAGGTGTTCTCCACCGGCCCCTTCCTCGTCGGCTTCACCTCGTCCTTCCGCATGGGGCAGGTGCTGCGGCACGCCTTCAGCCCGCCGCCCCTGCCGAAGCGGCCCGGGGCGCTGGGCCGGTACATGGTGGTGGACTTTGTGGACGCGGTGCGCGCGGCGCTGAAGGACAAGGGCTGGGCGGTGAAGCAGAGTGAGCAGGAACTGGGCGGCACCTTCCTTGTCGGCGTGGCGGGCCACCTCTTCCGCGTCGAGTCCGACTACCAGGTGGCGGAGTCCCGAGACGGCTTCGACGCCGTGGGGTGCGGCAGCGAGGCCGCGCGCGGGGCACTCTTCGCGGCCCGGTACCTCAAGCCCGAGGCGCGGGTGCGCATGGCGTTGCGCGCGGCGGAGCGCTTCAGCGCGAGCGTCCGTGGGCCCTTCCGGGTGGTGTCCGGGTGAGTGCCTCACCACCGGTTGCCGCCCGCCGCCGGCCCGGCACCTCCTGGCGCCTGCGCGGGCGCGGCCTGCCACGTGTGGCCCGGCGCGACTCCGCCTGGCTGGTGCTGCGCTTCTTCCCCCACCTCGCGGACCCGACGTCCCGGCGACTCGCCCGCCTGGCGCTCCGCAACTGGCAGTACGTCCACCTTCGCCGTCCCGGCCACGCAGAGAGGGCCCGTCCATGACGTCCGACGTGAGCAACGAGAGCAGCGCGTACAGGGCCATGAAGCCGCACTGGGCGCTGGTGCGGGCCCTGCTGGGCGGCACGGAGGCCATGCGCGCCGCGGGGACAACGTACCTGCCGCGGCACACGCGCGAGTCCGAGGATGCCTACGCCGAGCGCCTCCGGCGCAGCTTCCACTTCAACTACTTCGAGTCTGCCCTGGGCACTCTGTCGGAGATGCCCTTCACCAAGCCGGTGACGTTGGCTGACTCCGCCCCCGAGGAGCTTCACGCCCTCGTGGACGACGTGGACAAGCAGGGCAACGACGTGACGACGTGGGCGCGCAACGCCTTCGCGGACGGGCTGGCCAATGGGCTGGTGCACGTCCTCGTCGACTTCCCCAGGGTGGACAGGACGCAGGTGCAGACGCGCGCGGACGAGGAGGAGGCTGGCGTGCGCCCGTACTTCGTCCACGTGCCCGCGGACTCCCTCCTTGCGGCCTACGCCACGGTGGAAGGTGGCGCCCAGGTGCTGACGCACGTGCGCATCCGCGAGACGGTGACGCGCGTGTCCGGCTTCGAGGAGGTGGCCGTGGAGCGCGTCCGCGTGCTCGAGCGGGAGAAGTGGGAGGTGTACGAGAAGGAGGGGAAGGGCGCCTGGGCCCTGGTGGACGGCGGGGAGAACACGCTGGGCGTCATCCCTCTCGTCACCTGGTACGCCGGCAAGCCCAAGGGCTTCATGCTCATCCGCCCACCGCTCCTCTCGCTGGCGGAGAAGAACCTGGAGCACTGGCAGTCCTCCAGTGACCAGCGGAACATCCTCACCATCACCCGCTTCCCGATTCTCGCCGCCTCGGGCGTGACGGACGAGTCGCCGCGGGGCGGGGGCGCCGAGCTCGAAGGGCTGGACTCGGAGGACAGGGAGTTCCTCGGGAAGGCCGGTGGGCGCGGCGGTATCGCCATCGGCCCTCACTCGCTGCTCACCACCAGCAATCCCCAGGGGAAGTTCTACTACGTCGAGCACGCCGGCGCGGCCATTGAGGCGGGCGCGAAAGACCTCGAGCGCCTGGAGGACCAGATGGCGGCCCTCAGCGTCGAGCTGCTTGTCCGGCGGAAGAGCAACACCACGGCCACCGAGAAGTCCATCAACGCCGGGCAGAGCTACTCGAAGCTGGGTGCCATGGCGCGCACCTTCGGCGACGCGCTGGAGCTGGCCTTCCACTTCGCGGCCCGGTGGATGGCCCTGGAGGTGCCGGACGACAAGCTGAAGGTGTCCGTGCACACGGACTTCGGCGTGGAGGAGGGCGACGCGCAGGGGCTGGAGGTGCTCTTCAAGACGCGCGCGGCGGGCGACATCTCCCGCCGGGCCTTCCTGAAGGAGCTGCAGCGCCGGGGCACCCTCTCCGCGGACTTCGACGAGGATCTGGACGCGGACTACCTCGCGGAGGAGGGCCCCAGGCTGGGCACCGTGGGACGCCAGCCGCTGGACGTGCCCCATCCTCCGCAGCCAGGCCAGGGCGCCCAGGATGCTGGTGCCGAGCCGCCTGTGGAAGGTGAGCCTGCTGCCCCTGCTGGAGGTGCCTCGTGATGCTCTTCGCCGTCGGGTTCGCCGTGGGATTCGTCGTTGGGCTCCTCGTGATGGGGCTGAGGTTCACCCGGTGAGCGTGCGCCTCAACAGGACGTGGGCGCTCGAGCGCAACGCCCAGGGGCGCGTCGTCCTGCACCTGGACGAGGACTTCCACTACGGCGAGGGCGGACGCTTCGCGCGCACCTCCGTCACCTTCGCGGAGCCCATGGGCCGCATGGTGTGGGACGCGGTGCGAGAGGAGCGCGACGTCGTCATCGAAAAGGTGCTCGCGGACGGGGCGCGCGTGGCGAGCGTGGATGTGCCGACAGCGGGCGCGGAGTCTGTCCCTCCTGCACCAGGGGCGCCTCGCCGTGGCCGGCTGCGTGCGCTCGGCACCGCGGTGGCGCGGCGGGTGGTGTACGGGCTCGCAGCAGTCCAGCGCGGCAGCCCGCGCCTCTGGCGGGCCGCCCACAACGCGGTGGCCCACCCGCTGCTCGAGGTGCTACCAGCGAGGCTTGGGGACGCTCTGCACGACTGGACCGCTGCCCGCGCGTTCCCCAACGAGGACACCTCCGCGAGCCCTTCGTTGGGCCAGCAGCACCAGGTTGGCGAGGCGCTGGACCTGGACGCCCTGGAGTCCATCGCCCGCGCGGCCGCGCAGCACGACGAGGGGTGGGAGTTGGAGACGGCGGAGACGTCGCCGGAGCTGGCGGAGGACCCGGCATCGGCCGTCCACCTGCCCCTCGAGTTCCGCACCGTGGCCCGCGTCGTCGCGGGGAAGCCGGCGGGCGCATTCCTCCGCGTCGCAGGGCCCGTGGAGGCCGTGCCAGCCAGAGCGCGCCACCTGCTGGCCTTCCTGCCCCATGTGGTGATGGGGCTGTTAGCCGAACTGCGGGGGCTGCGCCTGTTGGCCGCAGTTCGCGGTCTGTAGTCTCGACGATGTGGCGGTGCCGTTATGCGACTATGCCACTACTTGAAGTTGCATTTGTACGACCTCGTTGGGCCATAGCACACACACAGCCACTCCTCGCCAGTCCTGTCGCAGCATGGAAACACATCTCCGCCCGGGAAAGGCTCGGGGGTGCAGCTTGTGCCTGCAATGCTCGAACAAGCTGGGTAGTCGCATGCGAGAGCGGGAGGGGAAGGGCAATTAATGGCGGCTTTGTCACAGGTCATGCCCACGTTGCTCGTCGCGAAGGCATTCGGCTCCTCACTCTCGGCAGTCACCCCTCCGCACCCCAACGCGAATACGGCGACGCACGCCAACACCAACAGCTTCAAGCTCTTCATGGTGAGTCCCCTGTCGTGAAGGTGTGCGAGCGGAGGACGACCGAGCTAATGCCATTCTCCGGGATTCGAGGCTGGACGGCAACCTGACTGGGGTTAGCGCCGGACGGCGTCCTCGGCGTTGGCCAGCCTTGAGCGCATGCCCTCCCGTGCTTCCGCAGTCCCTCGTTCCGGCAAATCCTCTCCGAGGGCGCATAGGGGTTGTCGGGCGCCCGTGGTCACGGACTACGCGGGGCTCGGCGCGGCGCTGGGCCGCATGGTGACGGAGAAGCAGCGCGCCTACGGCGACGCCTTCGGCAAGGCAGGCCAGGTGCTGGGCCTGCTGTACCCGGACGGCATCCCCCGGGCGAAGCTCGACGATGCCCTGGCCGTGGTGCGCGTGGTGGACAAGCTCTTCCGGGTGGCGACGGACCGGGACGCGCTGGGCGAGTCCCCGTGGCGGGACATCGCCGGGTACGCCCTCCTGGCCACGGAGCGGGTGGAGCAGCAGCGGCGGCGCCGCGGAGGCGCGCGGTGAGCACCGGGCCCACGATGAACGAGGAGCTGCTGGAGCGCTCCATTGCCCACTCCGTGCAGGTGGAGCGCTACAAGGCCGGCCTCGTCCGGCGCGTGGTGGAGGTGCTCAACGAATCCGAGGAGGACTTGGAAGCCGAGCTGACGAAGCGCCTGGCGCGAATCGAAGCGGCGGGCGGGTACGACGCGGGGACCGCGGTGACGAGGCGCTTGGAAGAGACGCTGGCCCGGGTGGGCGCCGTGCGCGCCGAAGCCTACGGCACCGCCATGGGCCTGCTGACGGAGGAGTTGGGCCTCTTCGCCACGCACGAGGCCAGGTGGCAGGTGGCCGTCCTCCAGGAGACGCTCATCGCCGAGCTGTCCGTGGCGACGCCCACTGCGGAGGTGCTGCGCGCGGCTGCCTTCTCCCGGCCCTTCGAGGGGCATGTGCTGAAGGACTGGGCCGACGCCCTCGCGCCTGCCGACCTGGACCGGATGGGTCGGGTGGTGCGCCAGGGCGTGGTGGAGGGGAAGACGACGCAGCAACTGGTGCGCGAAGTCATCGGCACCCGGGCCCAGGGCTACTCGGACGGCGTGCTGGAGACGAGCCGGCGCAACGCGGAG
>NZ_JAIQDF010000046.1:0-5727 GCF_020037055.1 Myxococcus sp. AS-1-15
AAAAAGAAAAGCCCCCGTCGCACGAGGCGACGAGGGCTTCTCAAAAAGAATCCGGCAGCGACCTACTCTCCCACGCGGTTTCCCGCGGAGTACCATCGGCTCTGGAGGGCTTAACTTCCGTGTTCGGGATGGGAACGGGTGTGACCCCTCCGACATTGCCACCGGAAAACATAGAGACAGTGCATACGAAGGGTAAGTTGCAGCATTCTGCGAGTACAAGCCTCGCTGTGCTTTTAGAAGTTTCTTCCGGGTGAATGCGCATGCATTCAAGCCTCGGCCTTGGCCCCGAGTCCCTTACTCCCCTCGAGGGGGCGCGCAAGAGATAGGGGGAAGTAAGCCGCTCGACCAATTAGTACTGGTTAGCTCAACGCGTTACCGCGCTTACACACCCAGCCTATCAACGTCGTAGTCTTCGACGGGTCTTCAGGGGCTTGCGCCCGGGATACCTGGTCTTGAGGTCGGTTTCCCGCTTAGATGCTTTCAGCGGTTATCCAATCGGCACATGGCTACCCAGCGATGCCTCTGGCGAGACAACTGGTACACCAGCGGTGCCTCCAACCCGGTCCTCTCGTACTAAGGTCAGAGCCTCTCAAGTATCCTACGCCCACAGCAGATAGGGACCAAACTGTCTCACGACGTTTTGAACCCAGCTCGCGTACCGCTTTAATTGGCGAACAGCCAAACCCTTGGGACCTGCTCCAGCCCCAGGATGCGATGAGCCGACATCGAGGTGCCAAACCTCCCCGTCGATGTGAACTCTTGGGGGAGATAAGCCTGTTATCCCCGGAGTACCTTTTATCCGTTGAGCGATGGCCCTTCCATTCAGGACCACCGGATCACTATGACCTGCTTTCGCACCTGCTCGACGTGTCCGTCTCGCAGTCAAGCTCCCTTATGCCATTGCACTCGCCGCCCGGTTTCCAATCGGGCTGAGGGAACCATCGCGCGCCTCCGTTACTCTTTGGGAGGCGACCGCCCCAGTCAAACTACCCACCAGACAGTGTCCCAATCCCGGCTAACGGGACATGGTTAGACACCAGAAATCAACAGGGTGGTATTTCACCGTTGCCTCCACCGAACCTAGCGGCCCGGCTTCAAAGGCTCCCACCTATCCTACACAGTCAATCCCTAGTGTCACTGTCAAGTTATAGTAAAGGTTCACGGGGTCTTTCCGTCTTGCTGCGGGTAAACTGCATCGGCACAGCTATTTCAATTTCGCTGAGTCCCTCTCCGAGACAGCGCGGAAGTCGTTACTCCATTCGTGCAGGTCGGAACTTACCCGACAAGGAATTTCGCTACCTTAGGACCGTTATAGTTACGGCCGCCGTTTACTGGGGCTTCGGATCATCGCTTCGCCTTGCGGCTGACGAATCCCCTTAACCTTCCAGCACCGGGCAGGAGTCAGACCCTATACGTCGGCTTGTCGCCTTCGCAGAGTCCTGTGTTTTTGGTAAACAGTCGCTACCGCCATTTCTCTGCAACCTCTCTCGGCTCCAGCTGTACGCCTTCACCTACCAGAGGCCCACCTTCTTCCGAAGTTACGGTGGAAATTTGCCTAGTTCCTTGGAGGAGAGTTCTCTCAAGCGCCTTAGGATTTTCTCCTCACCCACCTGTGTCGGTTTACGGTACGGACACCCTGCAAGCTCCCTACGGGACTTTTCTTGGAAGCAGAGCATCGACGACTTACCCCTTACGGGGCGCCATAAGGTCTCGAGGATAGCTGCCGCGCCTTTATTCGTACGCGACACCCCTACGCCTTTAGACTGACACAACCGCCGGTCAGCTCGTCTAGCTTTCTCCGTCCTCCCTTAGTTCAACGCTTGCAAGATGGCGCGGGAATATTAACCCGCTTTCCATCATCTACGCCTTTCGGCCTCGACTTAGGTTCCGGCTAACCCTGGGAAGATTAACTTGACCCAGGAAACCTTGGGTTTACGGCGAGGGGGTTTCTCACCCCCTTTATCGCTACTCATTTCGGCATCAGCACTCCCAACCGCTCCAGTCGCCCTTTCGGTCGGCCTTCGCTGCAGTTGGAACGCTCCCCTACCGCCATACGCTTTACGTATGACCCGAAGCTTCGGCACTAGTCTTGAGCCCCGTTACATTTTCGGCGCGGCCTGTCTTGACCAGTGAGCTATTACGCTTTCTTTAAAGGATGGCTGCTTCTAAGCCAACCTCCTGGTTGTCAATGACCTGCCACATCCTTTCTAGTGTTCACTTAGACTAGATTTGGGGGCCTTAGCTGTCGGTCTGGGTTATTCCCCTCTTGCCAATGGACGTTATCACCCACTGACTGCGTCCCGGGCTAACAATTACTGGCATTCGGAGTTTGGTACGGTTTGGTAATCTGGTGAGACCCCTAGCCGTTCCAGTGCTCTACCTCCAGTATTGAATTGCCCGAGCCGATACCTAAATATCTTTCGGGGAGAACCAGCTATCACGGAGTTTGATTGGCCTTTCACCCCTACACACAGCTCATCCCAGAAATTTTCAACTTTCATGAGTTCGGTCCTCCATGCGGTGTTACCCGCACTTCAACCTGGCCATGTGTAGATCACCCCGCTTCGGGTTATAATACACGCAACTAATTCGCCCTTTTAGGACTCGCTTTCGCTCCGGCTCCACCTATCGGCTTAGCCTCGCTACGTATATTAAGTCGCCGAATCATGATGCAAAAGGTACGCTCTCGCTCTGGCTTGCGCCGTAGAGCTCGAACTGCTTGTAGACATGCGGTTTCAGGTTCTTTTGACTCCCCTTGCCGGGGTTCTTTTCACCTTTCCCTCGCGGTACTTGTTCACTATCGGTCGCCAAGGAGTATTTAGCCTTACCGGATGGTCCCGGCTGATTCAGGCAGGATTGCACGTGTCCCGCCTTACTTGGGTAACCCACTCAGCTCCAACCAGCTTTCGCGTACGCGACTATCACGCTCTTTGGTGCCCCTTTCCAGAGGCTTCCGCTAGCCAGTCAAAGTCCTACCGTGGACCCGCTACCCCGACGCCACTTTCGTGACTTCGGTTTGGGCTTCTCCCATTTCGCTCGCCACTACTTTGGGAATCACTCATTGTTTTCTCTTCCTCAGGGTACTGAGATGTTTCACTTCCCCTGGTTAGCTCCTTCCTACCTATGTATTCAGTAGGAGGTAACACCGCTATTCGCAGTGCTGGGTTTCCCCATTCGGACATCTCCGGATCAACGCTTGGTTGACAGCTCCCCGAAGCTTTTCGCAGCCACCCGCGTCCTTCATCGCCTCTTGGCACCTAGGCATCCACCGCACGCCCTTAGTAGCTTACTTGCCCTAATCTCTTGTCTAACGCCCGCCTCCCGGCGGATTGTCGAAACTCGAAACCAAGGCCCAGACCCCTGCTCTTCGCAGCAGGCCCGGAAGATTCACTTCTAATTCGCTTGTAGAAACACCGCCTCTCACCTCGCCTCCCGGCGACGGTTTCGGCAGTGCTTTCTGCGAGAACTTGTTACTCAGCAGAAATTGCAACTTACCCTTCGTATGCACTTGTCAAAGAACGCTTCCCACTCGAACTGCAGGGAAAATCGTAGTGGAGCTGATCGGAATCGAACCGACGACATCCAGCTTGCAAAGCTGGCGCTCTCCCAACTGAGCTACAGCCCCTTAAACCAGGCCATTCTACCATGCTGGGTGCGTCACCACTTGCCCCTCTCGACTTACGTCTCGAGGAAGTGGTGGGCCTAGGTGGACTTGAACCACCGACCTCGCGCTTATCAGGCGCGCGCTCTAGCCAGCTGAGCTATAGGCCCAGGGAGCTACCGCGTCGATTCTTCCTACAGCGTCCTTCATTCTCAAAGAGCTGGTGCCGCGGCTTACGCGCACTCAGTCCTTCAAAACCAAACAGCAAGCCCAGAGAAGTCGAGTCGGATTGGACTCGGAAACGTTGACCTGGTCGACCTGACGCAGCCCGAAGGCTGCTGGCATCGCCTACTCGCACCGAAGTGCGTGTCCGATGCCCGGTCTCCTTAGAAAGGAGGTGATCCAGCCGCAGGTTCCCCTACGGCTACCTTGTTACGACTTCACCCCAGTTACCGACCACTCCTTGGGCATCTCTTGGTGAGATGACTTCTGGAGCAATCGACTCCCATGGTGTGACGGGCGGTGTGTACAAGGCCCGGGAACGTATTCACCGCAGCGTGCTGATCTGCGATTACTAGCGATTCCGCCTTCATGGAGTCGAGTTGCAGACTCCAATCTGAACTGAGACCGGTTTTATGCGATTAGCTCCCCCTCGCGGGTTGGCAACGCTCTGTACCGGCCATTGTAGCACGTGTGTAGCCCTGGTCATAAAGGCCATGAGGACTTGACGTCATCCCCACCTTCCTCCGGTTTAACACCGGCAGTCCCTCTAGAGATCCACTTGCGTGGCAACTAAAGGCGAGGGTTGCGCTCGTTGCGGGACTTAACCCAACATCTCACGACACGAGCTGACGACAGCCATGCAGCACCTGTCTCTCGGTTCCCTTGCGGGCACTCCCTCATCTCTGAGAGATTCCGAGGATGTCAAGACCAGGTAAGGTTCTGCGCGTTGCGTCGAATTAAACCACATGCTCCACCGCTTGTGCGGGCCCCCGTCAATTCCTTTGAGTTTTAGTCTTGCGACCGTACTTCCCAGGCGGAGAACTTAATGCGTTAGCTACGGCACCGCGGGGGTCAACTCCCACGACACCTAGTTCTCATCGTTTACGGCGTGGACTACCAGGGTATCTAATCCTGTTTGCTCCCCACGCTTTCGCGTCTCAGCGTCAGTTACCGTCCAGGTGGCCGCCTTCGCCACCGGTGTTCCTCCCCATATCTACGAATTTCACCTCTACTTGGGGAATTCCGCCACCCTCTCCGGCACTCAAGCACGACAGTTTCGGGCGCACTTCCTCAGTTGAGCTGAGGGCTTTCACACCCGACTTGTCACGCCGCCTACACGCGCTTTACGCCCAATAATTCCGAACAACGCTTGCACCCTCTGTATTACCGCGGCTGCTGGCACAGAGTTAGCCGGTGCTTCTTCTCCCGGTACCGTCAAGCCGTAGCGTGTTGGGCTACGGGTTTTCGTCCCGGTCGAAAGTGCTTTACAATCCGAAGACCTTCATCACACACGCGGCGTTGCTGCGTCAGGCTTTCGCCCATTGCGCAAAATTCCCCACTGCTGCCTCCCGTAGGAGTCTGGACCGTGTCTCAGTTCCAGTGTGGCTGATCGTCCTCTCAGACCAGCTACCCGTCGTCGCCTTGGTGGGCCATTACCCCGCCAACTAGCTGATGGGCCGCGGACTCATCTGGTTGTGATAGCTTGTATACAGAGGCCACCTTTTCCCTCAGTCTCCGAAGAAACCGTGGGCTTATCCGGTATTAGCCAATCTTTCGACTGGTTATCCCGAGCATCCAGGCAGATTATCCACGTGTTACGCACCCGTGCGCCGCTCTACTAAGGGTTGCCCCTATTCGCGCTCGACTTGCATGTGTTAGGCACGCCGCCAGCGTTCGTTCTGAGCCAGGATCAAACTCTCCAATTTTAATTTGAAGGTTGAACCGGCGTCAGCTGAGGCCCGGCTAAGGAACCTCAACTCGCTGATTCACTACAGGCCCTGCCGGTCTGCGCTTCTCAGCGCTCCCTGGCTGGGGCCTTCTCAAAGATTGACTGCGGTTTCCGCAATCCTTCTCTTCTTCTTGGGCTTGCTATTTGGTTTTCAAAGACCGAGTCGCTTGTTTCT
>NZ_JAIQDF010000047.1:0-5438 GCF_020037055.1 Myxococcus sp. AS-1-15
AGGGGGACGTAGGCGGCGCCGGCCTTGAGGATGGCGAGGAGGGCGACGAGGGAGTCGACGGAGCGCTCGAGGCAGAATGCGACACGGACTTCGGGCCCGACGCCGCGAGCGCGAAGCAGGTGCGCGAGCTGATTGGCGCGCCGGTTGAGGACAGAGAAGGAGAGGGAGGCGGAGTCGTCGAGGACGGCGAGCGAGTCAGGCGTGAGGGTGGCCTGGGCCTCGAAGAGCTCGTGGAAGGCACCCTTCCAGGGCATCTCCCGGCGCGTCGAATTCCAATCGACGAGCACGCGGCGGCGCTCCTCGGCGGACAACATCGGCAGCTCGCCCACGAGCGTGTCGGGGCCGTTGATGGCCGCCTCCAGCAGCGTGTGCAGATGCCCCACCCAACGCTCGATGGTCGCGTCGTCGAACAGGTCCACCCGGTAGCTGAGCCCACCGGCCAGCCCGTCCGGCGTCTGTGACAACGTGAGCGTGAGGTCGAACTTCGTCGTCTGGTGGTCCTGCGCGAACGGCTCCAGATGCAGCGGCGGACTGTCCTCGGTCGCGCTCGCCACGGTGCGGCTCGCGACGGGGATGTTCTGGAGCGACAGCATCACCTGGAAGAGCGGCGTGTGGCTCAGGCTGCGCTGGGGCTTCAGCTCCTCGACGAGCTTCTCGAAGGGCACATCCTGATGCTCGTAGGCCGCGAGCGTCGTGGCCCGGACCTGGGCGAGCAGCTCACGGAATCGCAGTCCCGGACGGACCCGGGTGCGCAACACGAGGGTGTTCACGAAGAAGCCGATGAGCCCCTCTGTTTCCGTCCGCGTGCGGCCCGCGATGGGCGAACCCACGGCGATGTCGTCCTGCCCCGAGTAGCGCGAGAGGAGGACCTGCCACACGGCGAGCAGTGCCATGAACGGCGTGGCGCCCTCCTGGCGGCAGAGGACGGCCAGTCGCTCGGTCAGCTCCCGCGACAACCGAACGGGACGCGAGGCTCCGCGCGGATTGCGGACAGGCGGACGCGGCTTGTCCGTCGGCAGCTCCAGCAGCGGCGGCAGCTCACCGAGCTGCTGCCTCCAATAGGCGAGCTGCTGCTCCAGCACGTCGCCCTTCAACCACGAGCGCTGCCACGCGGCGAAGTCCGCGTACTGGATGGGCAGCGGCGCGAGCCGCGCCTCGACGCCCGTGGAGAACGCCTCGTACAGGGACGCGAGCTCCTGGATGAGCACACCCATCGACCAACCGTCCGAGACGGCGTGGTGCAGGGTGACCAGCAGCACGTGCTCCTCGGCGGCGAGGCGCAGCAACATGGCGCGCAGCACCGGCCCTCGCGCCAGGTCGAACGGACGCTGGGCCTCCTCGGTGGCGAGGCGCACGGCGCGCTCCTCGCGCTCCTCGGTGGGCAGGATGCCCAGCGCCACGACGGGCAGCACGAACGCCCGCACCGGATGGATGACCTGGATGGGCTCACCGTCGCGCGCGAGGAACGTGGTGCGCAGGGACTCGTGACGCTCGACGAGCGCGGTGAAGGCGCGCTCCAGCGCCGCGACGTTCAGCGTGCCGCGGAGCCTCAGCGCCGAGGGGATGTTGTACGCGGAGCTGCCGGGCTCCAACTGGTCCACCAGCCACAGTCGCTGCTGCGCGAAGGACAGCGGTAGCTCCCCCGTGCGAGGCGCGGGCACCAAAGGCGGCGCCTGCGTCCCGGACTCTCCCCTCACGGCCAGGATTCGCGAGGCCAGGGCGGAGATGGACGACGCCTCGAACAGGGCGCGCAAGGGCAGCTCGACCTCGAAGGCCCTCCGGACGCGCGAGACCACCTGCGTCGCGAGCAGCGAGTGTCCACCCAGCTCGAAGAAGTCGTCGGCGACGCTCACCTTGTCGAGCCGTAGGACGTCCGCCCAGATGGCCGCGAGAAGCTCCTCGGTGGGGTTTCGTGGCGCGACGAAGGTGGACGAGGCGAGGGTGTCGGGCGCCGGCAGGGCCTTCCTGTCGAGCTTCGCGTTGGCGGTCAGCGGGAAGGCCGCCAGCGGGATGAGGAACGACGGAAGCATGAACTCGGGCAGCCGCTGCTTGAGGAAGGCGCGCAGGGCTGCCGGGTCGACGGGCGAGGACGCGGTGAAGTACGCGGTGAGGCGCTTGTCCCCGGGCACGTCCTCGCGGACGAGCGCGAGGGCTCTCGTGATGGACGAGTACTCACGCAGCGCGGCTTCGATCTCCGCCAGCTCGATGCGGAAGCCACGCAGCTTCACCTGCGAGTCGGCGCGGCCCAGGAAGTCGAGGGTGCCATCCGCGCGCCAGCGGACCAGGTCGCCCGTGCGGTAGAGGCGCGCACCCGGCGACGCGGAGGAAGGGTCGGGGACGAACCGCTCGGCCGTGAGGTCCGGGCGGAGCAGGTAGCCGCGAGCGAGTCCCTCGCCACCGATGAAGAGTTCTCCGGTGACCCCCGGAGCCACGGGTTGGAGCGAGGCGTCGAGGACGAGGAGCCGCGTTCCCTGGATGGGCCGACCGATGGGCAGCGTGGCGCCGATGTCCTCGGCGCGTGTGATGGCGAAGGTGGTGGCGAAGACGGTGGACTCGGTGGGGCCGTAGGCGTTGGTGACCTGCGCGCCCCAGGCCGTCAGCGCCTTGCGGGCGTGGACCGGCGAGACCACGTCGCCGCCGGTGAGGACGTGCTGCACCGTGCTCAGCCCCGGGAGCACCGCGTCCGCGAGCTGCGAGAACAGACCGCTGGTGGCCCACAGCGTGGACACGCCGTGCCGCGAGACGGTGAGTTCGATCTCCTCCAGCGACAGCGTGTGGGCCGGCGGCACCACGAGCCGAGCGCCGTGCAGCAGCGCGCCCCAGATTTCGAACGTCGAGGCGTCGAACGAGATGGGCGCGAGCAGGACATGGGTCTGCTCGGGGCCGAAGCGCGTGTACGTCGCGCCGACGAGCGTCCGCAGCACGCCAGCGTGAAGTGTCCCCACGCCCTTGGGCCTGCCGGTGGAGCCGGAGGTGAAGTCGACGTAGGCGAGCGAATCGGTGAGGGCCAGGGAGGGCAGCGGTCCAGCGGGCTGGGCGGAGGTGTCGACCTCCTCCAGGACCAGCGTGGTGACACCTTCGGTCGGCAGCTTGGAGACCAGCGCGCGTGACGTGAGGAGCAGGCGCGGCTGGGTGTCCTCCATCATGGCGAGGAGCCGGTGCGACGGATAGGACGCGTCGAGCGGCACGTAGGCCGCGCCCGCCTTGACGATGGCGACGAGCGCGATGACCAGCTCGAAGGAGCGCTCCAGGGAGAGCGCGACGCGGTCATCGGTGGTGACGCCGTGGTGGCGCAGGAGCCGGGCGAGCTGGTTGGAGCGCTCGTCGAGCTGCCGGTAGGTGAGCGCCGTTTCGCCGAAGACCAGGGCGGGGGCGTCGGGCGCGAGCGCCACGGCGCGGGCGAAGGCCTCGGGAATCGTGGAGTCGACGGGGGCGCTCAGCGGCGCCGAGGCCCAGTCGACGAGGACCTGCCGGCGCTCGTCCTCCGTGAGCATGGCGTGCGCGGAGACCGGCGCGTCGAGGTTGTTGACGATGGCTTCGACGAGGCGCTCGAAGTGACGCGCCATGCGCTCGGCGGTGGCGCGCTCGAACAGGTCGGTGTTGAAGCTGAGGCCTCCGAAGAATCCCTCGGGGGACTCGACGAGGCTGAGCTGGAGCTCGAACTTCGAGGTCCCGCCGCTGATGTCCACCGGGCTCAGGGAGAGCTCATGCGTCTGGACACCCGAGGCCGGCGTGTTCTGGAGGACGAAGAGGACCTGGAACAGCGGGCTGCGACTCATGTCGCGCGTGGGCTGAAGCTCCTCGACGAGACGCTCGAAGGGGATGTCCTGGTGCGCGTAGGCCCCAAGCGCCGCCTCCTTCACCTGTCGCAGCAGGTGCGGGAAGGACGCGTGCGCGTCGACGCGGGAGCGCAGGACGAGCGTGTTGACGAAGAAGCCGATGAGCCCCTCGAGCTCCGAGCGGTGACGACCCGCGATGGGGGAGCCGACGGCGATGTCATCCTGGCCCGAGTAGCGGGAGAGCAGGAGCTGCCACACGGCGAGCAGGGCCATGAAGGGCGTCGCCCCTTCCTGCTGGCACAGGCTCTTGAGCTTCTCCGTGGTCGCGAGCGGAAGGGTGATGAGCGCCACATCGCCCGCGGACGTCTGGACGGCCAGACGCGGCTTGTCCAAGGGCAGCTCGAGCGTCGTGAGGTCCGCGAGCTGGTGACGCCAGTAGTCGATCTGAGCGTCGAGGACAGGGCCCTGGAGCCAGGAGCGCTGCCAGACGGAGAAGTCGGCGTACTGGATGGAGAGGGGCGCGAGGGGAGAAGGCCTGCCGTGGGAGAAGGCGTCGTAGAGGGCGGCGACCTCTTGGATGAGGACACCCATGGACCAACCGTCGGAGACGATGTGGTGCATGTTGAGCGCGAGGACGTGCTCGGTGTCGCTGAGCTCCAGGAGCTGAGCGCGGATGAGCGGACCCGTGGAGAGGTTGAAGGGCCGCTGGTACTCCTCGCGCAGTAGGCGCTCGACCTCGGCGCCGCGGACCTCGGGCGCGAGATCCCGGAGGTTCACGTGTGTCACCGGTAGCTCCGCGTGCGGAGCGATCACCTGCAACGGCTGGTCATCCTTCTGGATGAAGGAGGTGCGCAGCGCTTCGTGACGGGAGACGAGGGAGTCGAAGCTGAGCTGGAGGGCCTTCGAATCGAGTGGGCCTGAGAGGCGCACGAAGGAAGGCATGTTGTAGGTGGAGGAGCCGGGCTGGAGCTGGTCGATGAACCAGAGGCGCTGCTGGGCGAAGGAGAGGGGGAGAGGCCCGGTGCGAGGAACAGGGAGGATGGGAGGAGGCTGAGCGCCGAGGGCCTCGCGAGAAGCGGAGGAGATGCGCGAGGCGAGTGAGGCGACGGTGGGGGCCTCGAAGAGGGCCCGCAGCGGCAGCTCGACGCCGAAGGAGGAGCGGATGCGGGAGATGACCTGGGTGGCGAGGAGCGAGTGGCCACCGAGGGAGAAGAAGTTGTCGGTGACGCCGACGCGCTCCAGGCGGAGGACAGAGGAGAAGATGGAGGCGAGCTTCTCTTCGGCGGGGTTGCGGGGAGCGACGAAGGAGGAGTCGCCACGCAGGGAGTCGACGTCGGGGGCGGGGAGACGGTTGCGAGCGAGCTTCCCGGAGGGAGTCAGGGGCAGTGCCGCCAGGGAGACGAAGGCGGAGGGCACCATGTACTCGGGGAGGCGCTGGAGGAGGAAGGTGCGGAGGGCCTCGGAGTCGAGAGGTGAGTCGGTGCCAACGACGACGTAGCCGATGAGGCGCTTGTCGCCCGGGACGTCTTCACGGACGACAGCGGCGGCGTCACGCAGGCCGGGAGCCATGCGGAGGACGGATTCGACTTCGCCCAACTCGACACGGAAGCCACGCACCTTCACCTGGAAGTCGAGGCGGCCGAGGAACTCGAGGGTGCC
>NZ_JAIQDF010000048.1:0-5191 GCF_020037055.1 Myxococcus sp. AS-1-15
GGTGCCGACGGTGGTGGTGGTGCTGGAGGCGCTGCCGCTGACGGCGAACGGGAAGGTGGACCGCAGGGAGCTGCCGGAGCCGGAGGCGGTGACGTCACCGGAAGACGCCTACGAAGCACCACGAGAGGGGTTGGAAGCGAAGCTGGCGGAGGTGTTCAGCGAAGTGCTGGGAGCGAAGCGAGTCGGGAGGAAGGACGACTTCTTCGAACTCGGAGGACACTCGCTGCTGGCGACGCAGGTGGTGGCGCGAGTGCGCGCACTCACTGGCATTGACCTCCCGCTGCGGACTCTCTTCGAAGCACCGACCCTCGAAGCGCTCGCGAGACGTCTCGATTCCTCGCGTGGGGACAGCACGACGCCCGACGTCTTCCCACTGGTCCCTCGGCCTCGCTCTGGCCCGCCGCCGCTGTCGTTCGCGCAGCAGCGCCTGTGGTTCTTCGAACAGCTCTCTCCTGGCAGCGCCGCCTACAACGTACCGATCCACCTCCAGGTGAATGGGGCGCTGCGAATCGACGCGCTCGAGCGCGCGTTCTCCGCATTGGTGGCGCGTCACGAATCCCTGCGCACCAGCTTCGCCCTGCACGAGGGGGAGCCAGTCCAGGTCATCCACGCCCCCGACGACTTCCAGCTCGCCTTCGAGGACCTGAGCGCGTTGTCCGAAGTGGGCCGCCGGAGCGCGGTGCGGCGCCGTGCCGTCGAGGAGTCGCTGCGCCCGTTCGACCTCGGACAGCCCAGGCTCCTGCGCGCCACGCTGCTCCGACTCGCTCCCGAGCAACATGTGCTGTCGCTGGTGATGCACCACATCGTCTCGGACGGCTGGTCCCTGGGCGTGCTGGTGCGAGAACTCGGCGCGCTCTACGTGGCCTTCTCCGAGGGACAACAGGCACCGCTGCCCGCGCTCCCTGTGCAGTACGCGGACTACGCGCTCTGGCAACGCGAGTGGCTGAGCGGAACGCGACTGGAGACGCAGCTCGACTGGTGGAGGGAGCGGCTCGCCGGATCGCCCCCGCATCTGGAGTTGCCCATCAAGGGGCCTCGCCCCGCGGTCCAATCGCAGCGAGGCGCCACCGTCCCCGTACGGCTCCCGGGCGCGCTGCGAGACGCGGTGGGCGCGCTGGCCCGCGAGACGGGAACCACCCCATTCATGGTGTTGCTCTCGGCGTTCCAGGTGTTGCTGTCCCGCTACTCGGGGCAGGACGACATCAGCGTGGGATCGCCCATCGCGGGCCGCCGGTATGCGGAGACGGAGGGCCTCATCGGCTTCTTCGTCAACACGTTGGTCCTGCGCGCGCGGGTGCAGCCCGCGGAGACGTTCCTCCAACTGCTGGCCCAGGTCCGTGAGACCACGCTCGGGGCCTACGAGCACCAGGACCTCCCCTTCGAGAAGCTGGTGGAGGCGCTGCGTCCCGCCCGCGACTTGAGCCGCACCGCGCTGTTCCAGGTCCTGTTCGTCCTGCAGAACGCTCCGGTGGAGGCGCTCGAGCTCCCCGCGTTGTCCCTCGTGCCGTTGGAGACGGAGGGCACGGAGGCCGCGCGCTTCGAGCTGTCCCTGAACCTGAGCGAGACCTCGGAGGGAATCACGGGAACACTGCTGTTCAACTCGGACCTGTTCTCCGAGTCCACGGCGGCGCGCATGGTGGCGCACCTTCAGGTGCTGCTGGAGGCGCTCACCGCGAACCCTGGCCAGCGCCTCTCCGCGCTGCCGCTGATGACGCCAGCCGAGCGGCAACAGGTCCTGGGCTCGTGGTCCACGACCCCTGCGGACTTCTCGAACGCGGCGCCGTTGCATGTGCTCATCGAGCAACAGGCGGCCCGAACCCCCATGGCGCCCGCCGTGCGCTACGAGGACGTGCTGCTGTCGTACGCGCAGCTCGACGCACGAGCCAATCAGCTCGCGAGGCATCTGCGGGAGCTCGGCGTCGGGCCCGACGTCCCGGTGGCGCTGTGCCTGGAGCGGAGCGTGGAGTTGGTGGTGGCGCTGCTGGGTGTCCTGAAGGCCGGAGGTGCCTACGTGCCGCTGGAGCCAGCACAGCCCGCGACGCGTCTTCGCGTGCTCGTGGAGGAGGTCGCCGCGCCCGTCGTGGTGACGGAGTCTCGTCACGCTGCTTCGTTCGAGGCCTGCGCCGCGCATCGGGTGTTGATGGACCGGGACGCCGCGCTGCTAGCGGGGCATTCAGCAGCCGCGCCGGCCGTGCTGGTCGCGCCGGAGAACACCGCATACGTGTTGTTCACCTCGGGCAGCACGGGGCGTCCCAAGGGCGTGGCCGTGTCACACGGGGCGCTGGTCAACTACGTCCAGGCCGCGACCGAGCGGCTCGGGCTGCGTGAGTGCGCGAGCTTCGCGTTGGTGTCCACCTTCGGCGCGGACCTGGGCAACACGGTGCTGTTCCCGGCGCTGTGTACGGGAGGCGTGCTGCATGTCCTCTCGTCCGAGCGCATGGGGAATCCCATGGGCGTGGCGGAGTACTTCCAGCGTCACCCGGTGGACTGCGTGAAGATGGTGCCCGCGCACCTCTCCGCCTGGTTGACGGCGCCGGAGCCGGCGCGAGTGCTGCCTCGCAAGCGACTGGTCCTGGGTGGCGAATCCTCGACGTGGGCGCTGGCGGAGCAGGTGCGTGCCCTGGCCCCGACGCTGGAGGTGTTCAACCACTACGGCCCCACGGAGACGACCGTGGGTGTGCTCGCGGGACCGGTGGATGCGGTGGTCCGGGCGGCGACCGTGCCGCTGGGGCGGCCGTTGGCGAAGGCGCGCGTGTACGTGCTGGATGCCGAGCTGCGTCCGGTGCCGACCGGAGTGCCCGGCGAGCTGTTCATCGGCGGCGAGCAGGTGGCGCGTGGGTATCTGGGGCGCCCTGACCTGACGGCGGAGCGTTTCGGTCCGGACCCGTTCAGCCCTGTGTCGGGGGCTCGGATGTACCGCACGGGGGACAGGGTGCGGTGGCTCGAGGATGGCAGGGTGGAGTTCCTGGGCCGCGCGGACTTCCAGGTGAAGGTGCGAGGCTTCCGCGTGGAGCCTGGAGAGGTGGCGGCGGTCCTGCGCGAGCATCCCTCGGTGGGTGACGCGGTGGTGGTGGCTCGCGAGGACGCGGCTGGTGACAAGCGGCTGGTCGCGTATGTCATCGCGAGCGCCTCGGGAGTCGTGGACCTGGGGATGTTGCGAGGCTTCCTCCAGGAGCGCTTGCCCGCGCACATGGTGCCCTCGGGCTTCATGATGCTGGAGGCGTTGCCGCTGACGCCGAATGGCAAGCTGGATCGCCGGGCGTTGCCCGAACCGGAGGCGGGGGCTCTGGCTTCAGGCGCGGTGCATGTGCCGCCCGCGACGCCGATGGAGGAGTCGCTGGCCTCCATCTGGAAGGAGGTCCTGCGAGTCGAGCGCGTGAGTCGTCACGATGACTTCTTCGCGCTGGGTGGGCATTCGCTCATCGCGACGCAGGTGGTGGCGCGGCTGCGTGGCTCGCTGGGCGTGGAGGTGCCGCTGAGGGCGCTCTTCGAGGCGCCCACGCTGGAGGGACTTGCGCGCAAGGTGGAGCAGGTCGCGCGAGCCGTTTCGGTACCGGCGTTGCGGCCCTCCGCGCGGCAGGGGGCACTGCCGTTGTCCTTCGCTCAGCAGCGCCTGTGGTTCCTCGACAAGCTCGAACCTGGGAGTGTCACGTACAACGTCCCGTCGGCGCTCCGGTTGGAGGGGGCTCTCGATGTGGAGGCGCTGGAGCGAGCGTTCTCCGAGGTGATTCGTCGTCACGAGAACCTGCGCACCAGCTTCCCTGATGAGGGCGGTGTGCCCGTGCAGGTGATCTCCCCACCATCGCCGTTCCAGTTCCGTCGAGTCGATCTGCACGAGGAGACGGAGCGAGAGTCGACGTTGCTGCGTCTCGTCGGCGAGGAGGTCGCGCGGCCGTTCAATCTGTCGCGCGGACCGCTGCTGAGGGTGACGTTGGTGAGGCTCTCCGAGGAGGAGCACGTGTTGGTGGTGGTGCTGCACCACATCGTGTCGGACGGCTGGTCGACGGGGCTGTTGGTGAGGGAAGTGGCGGCGCTCTACGGGGCGTATGCGGAGGGGAATCCGTCGCCGCTGGGCGAGCTGCCGGTGCAGTACGGGGACTATGCGGAGTGGCAGCGAGGGTGGTTGCAGGGGGAGGTGCTGGAGCAGCAGGTGGAGTACTGGCGCAAGCAGTTGGAGGGAGCGCCAAGGGCTCTGGAGTTGGTGACGGACAAACCGAGGCCGGCGGCGCAAAGCTTCCGGGGTGGCTTCGTCCAGACGCAGTGGCCGAAGGAGCTATGGAGGAAGGTGGAGGAGGTGAGTCGTCGTGAAGGGGTGACACCCTTCATGGTGTTGCTGAGCGCGTACCAGGTGGTGCTGTCGAGGCACGCGGGGCAGCGGGAAGTGGTGGTGGGTTTCCCGATTGCAGGGCGTACGCACGCGGAGACCGAAGGGCTGATCGGGTACTTCGCGAACACGCTGGTGCTGAGAGGGCGAGTGGAGGAGGGGGAGACGTTCGGGGAGTTGGTGGGGAGGGCGAAGGAGGTGACGTTGGGTGCGTACGCTCACCAGGACGTGCCATTCGAGAAGCTGGTGGAGGAGCTGCTGCCGGAACGGGATTTGAGCCGCAGTCCGCTGTTCCAGGTGAGCCTGACGTTGCAGAACACGCCCGGGGTGGAGGTGAAGCTGGGGAAGGGGCTGGTGCTGAAGGGGCTGGAGACGGACACGAAGACGTCGAAGTTCGACTTCTCGTTGCTCGTGGGAGAGGGGCCGGACGGAGTGGCGGTGGTGCTGAACTACAACAGCGACCTGTTCGAGGAAGGGACAGCGGAGCGGTTGATGAGGCACGTGAGGCGAGTGCTGGAAGGGGGCGTGGAGGGGTGGGGGAAGCGTGTGAGGGAGTTGCCGCTGGAGACGGAGGAGGAGCGGCGGCGGGTGGTGGCGTGGAGCGGCCGAGGCTCATCGCGCGCGGAGAGGCTTGGCGCAGAGCCTCGTGAGAATGAACAGCAGGAGGCGCGACGCCAGCACGGACAGAGCCCGCGGTCGTTGCATGAGCAGACCCTGGCCGGGCTGTTCGAAGCGACGGTGGCCGCTGGACCTGATGCGGTCGCGGTGGTCGACGCCGCCGGTGAGTCATTGACGTACGGGCAGCTCAACGAGAGAGCGAACCAGCTGGCGCACCACTTGAGGAGCGTGGGAGTGGGCCCCGAGGTG
>NZ_JAIQDF010000049.1:0-3969 GCF_020037055.1 Myxococcus sp. AS-1-15
CTGGGCACCTCCGCGCTCCGGCTGCCGCTGACGGCGGGCGCGCTGGGGATGGGGCCTCGCGCCCGCTCGCTGAGCCACACGCCGCGCCAGCACGTGGGCCCCACGACGTTGCCGAAGTTCTACATGCCGTACAGCACGTACCTCAGTCCCCACCTGGACCATGCGCGGAGGGCCTCCAAGGCCTGGGCGCGGAAGATGGGCCTGCTCGAAGTCGTGCCCGGCGTGGGCTTCTACGTCTGGGATGACCACAAGTTCGACGCGGCGGACGTGGCCCTCTGCGGCGCGCTCATCCACCCGGACGCGACGCCCGAGCAATTGGAGCTGACGGCCTGCTGGCTGGTGTGGGGGACGTACGCGGACGACTACTTCCCCCTGCTCTACGCGAACACCCGGGACATGGCGGGCGCCAAGGCCTTCACCGCGCGGCTGGGGCAGTTCATGCCGGACGACGTGGAGACGGCCAGCGCCGCGGTGCCCCTCAACCCGGTGGAGCTGAGCCTGGCGGACCTGTGGAAGCGCACCGCGGGCCCGCTGACGCCGCGCGGCCGAAAGCTCTTCCGCAAGGCCATCCAGGACATGACGGACAGCTGGGTGTGGGAGCTGAACAACCAGCTGCTCAACCGCGTGCCGGACCCGGTGGACTACGTGGAGATGCGCCGCAAGACGTTCGGCTCGGACCTCACCATGTCGCTGGCGCGCCTGTCCCACGGCGACGCGGTGCCGGAGGACGTCTTCAATACCCGCACGTTGCGGGCGCTGGAGAACTCCGCCGCGGACTACGCCTGCTTCGTCAACGACCTGTACTCCTACCAGAAGGAAATCCAGTTCGAGGGCGAGCTGAACAACTGCGTGCTCGTCGTGCAGAAGTTCCTGGGCGTGGACAAGGACGCGGCGGTGCAGGTGGTCAACCAGATGATGACCGCGCGCATGAAGCAGTTCGAGCACCTGGTGGCCAAGGAGCTGCCCGCCGTCATCCGCACCTTCGAGCTGGACGAGAAGGCGCAAGGCAAGCTGCACAAGTACGTGGAGCAGCTGCAGCAGTGGATGGCGGGCATCCCCCGGTGGCACGCGGGCGTGACGCGCTACACCGAGGTGGAGCTCATCCACGACGCGGCGCCGAAGCTCAAGACGGGCAAGCCCGCCCCGCTGGGCACGTCGGCGATGCGCCTCTCCGAGCTGCTTCGCGCCACGCGCCCCTGAGAAGTCCCCAGACACATTCCGCAGTGATTTCGAGTCTTCAACTCCGAAGAAGGGTGACCCATGTCCAATGATTCGAAGAAGTTCGACGACAACAACCAGAGCCTGGGCACGCAGGCGGCGCGGCAGCTGGCGACGACGACCAAGTCCGAGCCGCAGATGCAGGGCATCTCCTCGCGGTGGCTGCTCAAGCTGCTGCCGTGGGTGCAGGTGTCCGGCGGCACGTACCGCGTCAACCGCCGCATGACGTACGCGGTGGGCGACGGCCGCGTCACCTTCACCAGCACGGGCGCCAAGGTGGCGGTGATTCCGCAGGAGCTGGGCGAGCTGCCTCTCTTGCGCGGGTACGAGGACGTGGACGCGCTCACCGCGCTGGCCAACCGCTTCGAGCAGAAGGAGTTCAAGGCGGGCGAGGTCATCACCGAGGCGGGCAAGGAGGCCGACTCCATCGTCCTCATCGCGCACGGCAAGGTGAACCGCATCGGCACCGGCAAGTACGGGGAGCCGGTGGTGCTGGAGACGCTGGCGGACGGAGACCACTACAGCTACCAGGCGCTGCTGGAGTCGCAGGACTACTGGCAGTTCACCGCCAAGGCCGTCACGCCCGTGATTGCGCTGGTGCTCCAGCAGTCCGCCTTCGAGACGGTGGTGGCGCAGGTGCCGTCGCTGCAGAAGCACCTCGAGAAGTTCAAGGCGCGCTCCAAGAAGAAGCAGGACCACTCGGGCCAGAAGGCGATTGAGCTGGCGGCGGGCCACCACGGCGAGCCGGTGCTGCCCGGCACCTTCGTGGACTACGAGACGAGCCCCCGCGAGTACGAGCTGTCCGTCGCCCAGACGGTGCTCCAGATTCACACCCGCGTGGCGGACCTCTTCAACGACCCGATGAACCAGACGCAGCAGCAGCTGCGCCTGACGGTGGAGGCGCTCAAGGAGCGCAAGGAGCACGAGCTCATCAACAACCGCGAGTTCGGCCTGCTGCACAACGCGGACCTCAAGCAGCGCATCCACACCCGCTCGGGCGCGCCGACGCCGGACGACATGGACGAGCTGCTCGCCACGGTGTGGAAGGAGCCGTCGTTCTTCCTGGCGCACCCGCGCGCCATCGCCGCCTTCGGCCAGGAGTGCAACAAGCGGGGCATCTACCCCACCAGCGTGGAGATGAACGGCAACCACGTGCCCGCGTGGCGCGGCGTGCCGATTGTTTCCTGCAACAAGCTGCCCATCTCCGAGACGCGCACCACGTCCATCATGCTGATGCGCGCGGGCGAGAAGAACCAGGGCGTGGTGGGCCTGCACCAGGCGGGAATCCCCGACGAAATCGAGCCCAGCCTCAACGTGCGCTTCATGGGCATCAACGAGAAGGCCATCATGAACTACCTGGTGACGGCGTACTTCTCTCATGGCGAATCCAGACAGAGAGCTGGCGGCCCACGAGGGCACCAGCCTGAGCACGGCCGGCGCGCGGCAGCTGGCGACGACGACGAAGACGCAGCCGGTGATGCAGGGCATTTCGCCCCGCTACCTCTTGAGCATCCTGCCGTGGGTGCAGGTGTCGGGCGGCACGTACCGCGTCAACCGGCGGCTGACGTACGCGGCGGGCGACGACCGGCTGAACTTCAGCAACATCGGCGTCAAGGTGGAGGTGATTCCGCAGGAGCTGCTGAAGCTGCCGCTGATGCGGGGCTTCCAGGACGCGGATGACCTGCTCATCCGCACGCTGGCGGGACGCTTCACCCAGCAGCAGTACAAGGCCGGGGACGTCATCGTCGAGGCGGGCACGTCCGCGCACCAGGTGTTCCTCATCGCGCACGGCAAGGCGCAGAAGCTCTCGAAGGGCAAGTACGGCGACCCGCTGGTGCTGGACACGCTGGCGGACGGCGACCACTTCGGCGACCAGGCGGTGGTGGAGTCCAACGACGTGTGGCCCTTCACCGTCAAGGCGCTCACGGCCTGCACGGTGATGGCGCTGCCGCAGGACGTGTTCGAGGCGCTCATCGTCCAGTCCCCGGCGCTCAAGGCGCACGTGGACGGCTACAAGGCGAAGCTCAAGAAGCCCCAGGACAAGGCGGGCCAGGCGGCCATCCCGATGTCGGCCGGCCACCACGGCGAGCCCGTGCTGCAGGGCGGCTTCGTGGACTACGAGCTCAAGCCGCGCGAGTACGAGCTGAGCGTGGCGCAGACCATCCTTCGCGTGCACACCCGCGTGTCGGACATCTTCAACGACCCGATGAACCAGACGCAGGAGCAGCTGCGGCTGACCATCGAGGCGCTGAAGGAGCGCAAGGAGTGGGAGCTCATCAACAACCCGGAGTTCGGCCTGTTGCACAACGCGGACCTCAAGCAGCGCCTCAACACGCGCTCGGGGCCGCCGACGCCGGACGACATGGACGAGCTGGTGACGCGCCGTCGCAAGACGCGCTACTTCCTGGCGCACCCGCGCGCCATCGCGGCGTTCGGCCGGGAGTGCACCCGGCGCGGCCTGTACCCGACGGTGGTGGACGTGGGCGGGGCGAAGTTCCAGGCGTGGCGCGGGGTGCCCATCCTGCCGTGCGACAAGCTGCCCATCAGCCGGGAGAACACGACGTCCATCATCGCCATGCGCACCGGCCAGGAGGACCAGGGCGTGGTGGGCCTGCACAACGCGGGCATCCCGGATGAAGTGGAGGCGAGCCTCACCGTCAAGCGCATGGCCATCAACGACCAGGCCCTCACCCAGTACCTGGTGAGCACCTACTACTCCGCCGCCGTGCTCGTCCCCGACGCGCTGGGCGT